>JAYRDY010000225.1:0-3302 GCA_041909215.1 Cloacibacterium sp.
ATTCTGCAATTTTTTTAGCAATTGCAGCTAGAGAAGCTCCCGTAGAAACTCCCGCCAAAATCCCTTCTTGTTCCGCCAATTTTCTCGCAAAATCATAAGCTTCCGCTTTTTCTACTGTTATAATTCCGTCTAAAATTTCTCTATTCAAAACTTTCGGCACAAAACCAGCACCAATTCCTTGCAAAGGATGCGGACCAGGATTTCCGCCGCTCAAAACTGGAGAATCTTTCGGTTCTACCGCAAAACTTTTCAAGTTCGGGAAACTTTTTTTCAAAATTTCTGTCACGCCAGTAATATGTCCGCCAGTTCCAACGCCAGTAATCACATAATCAAAACCTTCTGGGAAATCTGCCAGAATTTCTTGCGCCGTTGTATTTCTATGGATTTCAGGATTGTCGCCGTTTTCAAACTGTTGAGGAACCCAAGAGTTTTCAATTTTTTCAGAAAGTTCCAATGCTTTTTTCACAGCACCAGACATTCCCAATTCTCTTGGAGTAAGCACCAATTCTGCACCATAAGCAGACATTAGTTTTCTGCGTTCTATCGTCATAGATTCTGGCATTACCAACACCAATTTATAACCTTTCACCGCACAAACCATCGCCAAACCAACGCCCGTATTTCCCGAAGTTGGCTCTATAATTACCGTTTCTTTGTTTATTTTTCCTTCTTTTTCTGCCGCTTCAATCATGGCAAGAGCAATTCTATCTTTAATGCTTCCGCCAGGGTTCTGGCGTTCTAATTTCATCCAAACTTCAACATGACTCCCAAAAATTTTGTTTAATTTCACCAACGGAGTGTTGCCAATTACTTCTAATACACTGTTTACTTTCATATTTTTATTTTTTTTGAATCTTTTTTTTATTTGGGCAGCTTTTCCGCCTTCCACTCCCGCTTTTTTAAAATTTTTTCCTCACTAACTCTCCTAAAGGAGAGAACCCCAAAATTTTAAAAAGAGCTCCGTTCAAGTCGGGCTGCAAGTTTCGTTATCTTAATTAACTTCAGTTTTTATTTGCCTCAACCTTTACCTCTACCTCAACCTTAGCCTTTACCTTTACCTTTACCTTTACCTCAAATAAAGTAGTTAATAGGTTCATCACTCGGGAATTTATTTCTTACCGTTACTTTCCCTTTATGGAAAACCACCGAGTTTTTAGGTAAACTTTCGGTAATCCAAACATTTCCGCCAATAACGCTGTTTTCTCCAATTCTGGTATCGCCACCTAAAACCGTTGCATTGGCGTAAATTACCACATGATCTTCTATTGTTGGGTGCCTTTTGGTATTGGCAATATCTTTGGAAACCGACAAAGCTCCCAAAGTTACTCCTTGATAGAGAATCACAGAACTGCCAATATCCGCGGTTTCGCCAATTACAATTCCCGTTCCATGGTCTATAAAAAATGGCGAACCAATATTGGCACCAGGGTGAATGTCTATTCCGGTTTTGCTGTGCGCCAATTCCGTCCAAATTCTTGGGATAAGTGGTATTTTCTTAAGTTGCAATTCATGAGCCAATCTGTAAATAGCAATGGTATAAAAACCAGGATAAGAAAATGTAATTTCTTCTACAGAAGTTGCAGCAGGATCATTCTTTAAAGCAAATTCGGCATCTTTTTCTAAGTTTTTATAGATTTCAGGAAATCTGTTGAAGAAGTATTCTGCAGATTCTATGGCTTCGTTTTCATCATGATAAACTGAACGAAGAATGTCTGTAAACTCTTTTTTAAACTGTAGAAGTCTGCTCTCCATCTCTGTTTCAGAAGCGCATCTTTGAAGCTCAAGAAAAAAAACAAATCTGAAAAATTCGTCTATAAAATTTTCAATTTTCTTTTTATCTAAATCATATTTTCTATGGGCGTAACCGTTTTGTAAATGCTTCAAAAAATCATCCATATTACTAGTTTAGTAAACAAAGATAAGCAATGCATATTTTTCAGTCATTGATTTATGATATTTTTTTACAATAATAATTTTTTAAAAATATCATATTATTTCAGTTGGCTAGTCCTCAAATAATCATTAAATTTGAAGGACAAAATTTTAAACAAAAATTCAAAAAAATAGATATGAAAGTAACCGTAGTAGGCGCAGGTGCAGTAGGTGCTAGTTGCGCGGAGTATATTGCTATTAAAAACTTCTGTTCAGAAGTAGTTTTAGTAGATATTAAAGAAGGATTTGCAGAAGGAAAAGCAATGGATTTAATGCAAACCGCTTCTCTTAATGGGTTTGATACCAAAATTACCGGTACAACTGGTGATTATAGCAAAACTGCTGGGTCTGATGTTGCTATAATTACATCGGGTATCCCAAGAAAACCAGGGATGACTAGAGAAGAATTAATTGGTATTAATGCAGGGATCGTAAAAGATGTAACTGCTAATTTGGTAAAATACTCTCCGAATGTTACCATTATTGTAGTTTCTAACCCAATGGATACTATGGCTTACTTGGTACATAAAACTTCTGGTTTACCAAAAAATAAAATTATTGGTATGGGAGGTGCTTTAGACTCTGCACGTTTCAAATACAGATTAGCTGAAGCATTAGAAGCTCCTATTTCTGATGTTGACGGTATGGTAATCGCGGCGCATTCTGATACAGGTATGTTACCTTTATTAAGCAAAGCTACAAGAAATGGTGTGCCTGTAACTTCTTTCTTAACTGAAGAGCAACAAGCTTACGTGGTTGAAGAAACTAAAGTGGGTGGGGCTACTCTTACTAAATTATTAGGAACTTCTGCTTGGTATGCTCCAGGTGCTGCGGTTTCTGTATTGGTACAAGCAATTGCTTGTGATCAGAAAAAATTAATTCCTTGTTCTTTAATGCTTGATGGTGAGTACGGACAATCTGATATCTGCCTAGGTGTTCCTGCAATTATTGGTGCTAATGGTGTTGAAAAAATTGTAGAAATTGAACTTACTGAAGCTGAAAAAGAAAAATTTGCTACTGCAGCTGCAGCAGTAAGAGAAGTAAATGGAGATTTAAAATTCTAAAAAAGTTTAAATTTATTAATAGAAAAGGACGTGTCATTTTTGGTACGTCCTTTTTTTAACATAATTTAAAACATTTCGTAATCTACTCTTTAATCGAAAACCCTTAAATTTGTAACATTAGCAAAAAATAAATTTTATGTTTAAAAAAATCTGCATAATTGCTTTAGCAATTTTCTCACTTGGCATTAATGCTCAAAAATCTGAAGCCATTAAACATGTGAAAACCAACCAAGAATCTATTAAGAAACCTAAACTTGTAGTAGGTATAGTAGTAGATCAAATGAGATGGGATTATCTTTATCGATA
>JAYRDY010000226.1:0-3298 GCA_041909215.1 Cloacibacterium sp.
TGTAAAACCCGAAACCTTATTGGTGGAGTCCGAAACCTTATTGGTGGAGTCCGAAACCTTATTGGTGGAGTCCGAAACCTTATTGGTGGAGTTACCCGAAACATTGCAACAAAAAATCCGTGATTTGGGGAGCCGAAGCAAACCTGAAATAATGGAGAAAATTATCCTCGAAATATGCAATGTAAAAGCATATAATCTAGACGAATTGTCAAAAATAGTAAATAGAAGACCCCATCATATTAGAGAGAAATTCTTAAATCTTCTAATGAAACAAGGAAAAATAGAATATACCATTCCTGAAGTGATTAACCACCCAAAACAAGCCTATAAAACCATAAAAACTAATAATTAATGGAGAAAGTGAAAATAAAAAATATCTTCGATTTTCAAAAGAAATCAAAAATTAAAGCAGGTGATGGTTTTAAATTAGGAGAAGCTCAATATCCATTTTACACTTCAAGTAATGAATTAACTAAATCAATAAACGAGTATTTGTTTGAGGATGAAAGTTTGATTTTTGGTACTGGAGGTTTGGCTAGTATTCATTTTTGTAACGAAAAGTTTGCTGTCTCAACCGATTGTTTTGTAATACAACCAAAAGATAAAAATCAAGTTTTTTCAAAATTTGTGTATTATTATTTAAGTGGTAACATGAACATTTTAGAAAACGGTTTTAAAGGAGCTGGATTAAAACACATTTCAAAAGATTATTTAGAAAATATCGAAATCCCACTCCCAAACCTCGCCACCCAACAACGCATCGCCGCTATTTTAGACCAAGCCGATGCCATCATACAAAACAACCGTGCCATTGTACAAAAATACGATGCGCTCACACAAAGCTTGTTTTTGGAAATGTTTGGGGATCCTGTCAAGAATGAGAAAGGGTGGGAGAAAAAGAAACTTGGAATAGTAACAAATATGAAAGCAGGAAAATTTATTGCAGCTTCAGACATTTTTTCAGAAAATAGTAATGAGATGTTTCCTTGTTATGGAGGGAATGGTTTAAGAGGTTTTGTTAAATCAAATACACATGAAGGAGAATTTGTATTAATTGGAAGACAAGGGGCATTATGTGGCAATGTAAAAGTTACCAATGGTAAATTTCATGCAACAGAACATGCAATTGTTTGTTCTCCTATAATGAAGTATCAAACATTATGGCTTTACTATTTACTAAAAATGATGAATTTAAACAAATTCGCAACTGGCGCTGCTCAACCTGGTCTTAATGTTGGGACTTTAGTAGATTTGGAAATAATGATAGTTCCTTATGACATCCAAACCCAATTTGCAGAACGCGTCGCAGTGATTGAATCACAAAAACAACAATCCCAGTTGGCGTTGGCAAAAAGTGAGGAGTTGTTCCAGAGTTTGTTGCAAAGAGCGTTTAATGGGGAGTTGAATTAAAAAAAATACAATCATGATTTTAAAATATCAATATTTAAAAAACAATGTGTATCCTAGGTCTTTAGAAAATATTAAAGCCATAGTTTCTTACTACTTTAAAGGTTATAAATTAAGTGAAATAGAGGAATTTGCCTTTCAAATTTATGATGATAATAAATTAAGTCTTGATAGAATAGAATATTATGCTTATTTAATTTCGCAATCTGATCAATTTTTTAAGCATCATTTGAAAGATAGTGGACTCACAATTTCTAATCTTTATAACTACACCAGTCAAGTAATAGAGAAAGAAGAAAATAACTGGGAAGGAAGTGAATCAGGAAGAAAAGTAATACTAAAAGCTTATAAAGAATTTTTAATCATTTCCGATTTAATCTAGTTACATCCCTTTATGATGAAAAGTAAATAAAAGAGTACTCAACCCCAAAAAACAATAAAACCATGAACGAAATTATCTGTCCACATTGTCACAAAGCCTTTAAAGTAGATGAAGCCGGTTATGCCGATATTCTAAAACAAGTTCGCGACCATCAGTTTGAAGAAGAACTGCAAAATAGATTAGCTTTAGCAGAAAAAGACAAGCAAAGTGCTATACAGATTGCAGAAGCTAAAGTCCGTGAAGCTTTACAAGAACAGTTAGCGCAAAAGGAAACGGCATTAATCCAATTAAAATCTGAAAAAGAAGCAGAACTAGCGCAAAAGTTAGCACAGAAAGAAACAGAAGTAGCACAGTTAAAAGCAGAGAAAACCAACGAACTCACGCAACTAAAAGCTCAGTTAGACAATGCCGAAGTGGCTAAAAAACTAGCCATTACAGAAGCCGTTCAAAAAATTGAAAAAGAACGTGATAACTTGTTGAATGAAGTAAAAACAAAAGAGTTAGAAAAAGAAAACATAGAAAACGCATTAAAACAACAATTCTCAACAGAGCTTAAAAACAAAGACGAAATCATAAAATACAAAGACGATGAAATTGCTCGTGTAAAAGACATGAAAGCTAAATTGTCTACCAAAATGATTGGCGAAACCTTAGAGCAACATTGCGAAACGGAATTCAATAAATTAAGAGCTACCGCTTTCCAAAATGCCTATTTCGAAAAAGACAACGATGCACGTTCTGGTAGTAAAGGCGATTTCATTTACAAAGAAACAGACGAAGCTGGGAACGAAATCATCTCCATCATGTTTGAAATGAAAAACGAAGGAGACGAAACTGCTACCAAAAAGAAAAACGAAGATTTCTTTAAAGAACTAGACAAAGATCGTAACGAGAAAAAGTGCGAATATGCAGTTCTCGTAACCATGTTAGAAGCAGAAAGCGAGTATTACAATACAGGAATTGTAGATGTGTCTCACAAGTATCCAAAAATGTATGTGGTGCGTCCGCAATTTTTTATTCCAATTATTACGTTGTTACGCAATGCAGCCATGAACTCCTTAAAATACAAAGCCGAACTCGCTTTGGTAAGAAATCAAAATATAGACATTACCAACTTTGAAGAGAAAATCAATCAATTCAAAGAAGGATTTGCTAGAAATTATGATTTAGCCAGCAGAAAATTCCAAACGGCCATTGATGAAATAGATAAAACCATCATCCATTTACAAAAAACAAAAGAAGCTTTATTATCATCAGACAATAACCTTCGATTGGCCAATCAAAAAGCAGAAGATTTAACCATTAAAAAATTAACGCATGGTAATCCCACCATGAAAGCTAAGTTTGATGAGTTGAAATAATATGAATCTAATGCAATAATTAGAACAATTTGTTATTTGTTTTTCTGTAATTAACTTTTTTCAAAAAAATACGTAAATTAGTCCTGCAAAAACAATATCCATGAGTAACTTTACTTCTGTACCTTATCCATTTATAGAAATAGTAAAA
>JAYRDY010000227.1:0-3285 GCA_041909215.1 Cloacibacterium sp.
ATTATTATCTTAAAAACTATTGCAAAACCTCGGTTTCTTGGTTTGCAGACAATCAAATTGTTTTGCCTAAAAAAATGCCTGCTTTTTCAGGAATGATTAAGAATGAAGCAAGGGTAGAAAACCGCTTTTTCCTGAACTATTGCACCTATGGTTATACCATGCCTTGGTGGAAATGGCGAGATTGGGAACGCTTTATCGATTGGATGGCACTCAACGGAGTTAACTTACCTTTAGCCATAGCAGGACAAGAGAAAATATGGCTGAATGTTTGGAAGAAATTCGGATTAACCGACCAAGAAATAAGAAGCTACTTTACAGGACCTGCTTATTTGCCTTGGCACAGAATGGCGAATATAGACCATTGGGAAGGGCCTCTGCCAATGTCTTGGATTGATGGACAAGCAGCACTGCAAAAAAGAATTTTAGAAAGAGTGAGATCTTTTAATATGAAACCAGTGTTACCTGCTTTTGCGGGACACGTTCCCAAGGCTCTAAAAGATAAATTTCCCAAGGCGAAAATAACTTCGTTAGGAGAGTGGGGCAATTTCCGTGAAGAATATCAATCGTATTTCTTAGATTCATTCGATCCATTGTTTAATCAAATTCAAGAAGAGTTTTTGAAGGAACAAACCAAAGAATTTGGTACAGACCACATCTACGGTACAGATCCTTTTAACGAGGTAACGCCACCCAGTTGGGAACCGCAATATTTGGCAGATGTTTCTCAACATATTTATGAGTCTTTAACCCGTGTTGATAAAGAAGCAAAATGGTTACAAATGGGGTGGATTTTCTATTTCATGCAAGATAAATGGACAAACGAACGCATAAAAGCTTATCTACAGGCAGTTCCACAAGATAAAATGATTATGCTAGATTATTTTTGTGATAATGTAGAAGTCTGGAAGCGTACAGATGCATTCTTTGGTCAACCCTATATTTGGAGTTATTTGGGCAATTTCGGAGGAAACACAACTTTACACGGAAACCTGAAAGATGTTGATGAAAAACTAAAAAATACCTTTAACAACGGAGGTAAAAACCTTTGGGGGATTGGCGCAACTTTAGAAGGTTTTGGCAATAACCCTATAATGTATGAGTTTGTATTGGATAAAGCTTGGGCAAAAAACAAAAGCATGCAATCTTTTGTGAAAAATTATGCCGATAGCAGAGTAGCTCAAGAAAACCTTAATGCCCAAGAAGCTTGGAAGGTTCTTTCAGAAAAAATATATATTGATTATTCTGATGTTTGAAAAGGGGATTTAACCAACTCTAAACCATCGCTTAAAGGGCATTTTAATTGGACGGTAAATCCTCAAATTAAATATCAAAATAAAGATTTATTGCAAGCTTGGGAGCTTTTAATTAAAGCCAATGGCGCTACGGATACTTATAATGACGATTTAACGGTGGTAGGCAAACAAGTGCTTGGGAATTTATTTGTTACCTACAGAGATGATTTTACAATGGCCTACGAAGCAAAAGATCTACCGAAAATGAAACTGCAAGGACAAAAAATGCTGGAACTGATTCAGGATATTGATCTGCTTTTGGCAAGCAACAAAAACTCTTTAGTAGGAAAATGGATTGAAGATGCAAAAGCCATTACCGATTTACCTTCAGAAAAGGCTTACTACGAAAAAGATGCCCGTAAAATTATCACCGTTTGGGGAGAAAAAGGCAGAGATCTTAATGATTATGCCAACCGTTCTATTGCTGGTTTAATGAAAGATTATTACGGCGGTAGATGGAAGATTTTTATTGATGATGCTATTAATGCAGTAGAACAAAAGAAAGCTCTCGATGAAAAAGAAATGCTGAATAAAGTAAACGAGTTTTCTTGGAATTGGTCTGAATCTCAAAACAGTTATCCATCAAAACCGAAAGGCAACACCAGAAAGATTTCAGAAAAACTGTATCAAAAATATAGGAATCAGGTTCTAAATGACTAGAAATTAAGTTTTTATAAAAATGGATTAAGTTTCAATTATCCAATTTTTAAATTTTTAAATAATATTATATGCAACTCAGCAATCGTTCTTTAGCATTAGATGTTTTTCGTGGGATGACGGTATGTTTTATGATTATTGTAAACACTTCGGGGAATTGGGGAACTACTTATGCGCCGCTTCTCCATGCCAACTGGAATGGTTTTACGCCAACGGATTTGGTTTTTCCTGCATTTTTATTTTCCGTAGGCAACTCCATGAGTTTTGTGATGGATAAATGGAAAAAAATGCCTCAAAGCAAAGTTTTAAAAAAGGTTCTCAAAAGAACTTTTATTATTTTTCTGTTGGGTTATTTAATGTATTGGTTTCCGTTTTATAATGTAGATGCAGATTTCAACATCAAAGCATTTCCTTTTAGTGAGACAAGATTTTTGGGAGTTTTGCAGAGAATTGCATTGTGTTATGGGATGGCTTCTTTAATTCTTTATTATTTCAAACCAAAAGTTTCTTTGTATCTCAGTGGTTTAATTTTAATAGGATATTGGTTAATTTATTACTTCTATGGGCCTTATGATATTTACCACAACCCTGTATTGGATTTAGATTTAAAAATATTCGGAGAAGGGCATATTTATCATGGAGAAGGTTTTGCGTTTGATCCTGAAGGTTTGTTGAGTACTTTCCCAGGGTTGGTAAATGTATTTGCGGGATATTTTGCAGGGAAATTTATTCAGGAAAAAGGGAAGTCTTACGAAGGAATTGCCAAATTATTTATGGTAGGTTTTCTTTTGATAGCAGCAGGTTTTATGTGGAATTATGGCTTTGAAATCAATAAAAAATTGTGGACGAGTTCTTATGTGTTGTTAACCATTGGTTTATCTACTTCAATTTTGGCACTTATCGTTTATTATACCGATTTTTTACATCAAACAAAAGGAGTGTATTTTTTTGAAGTTTTCGGTAAAAATACTTTGGCAATTTATCTTTTATCTGAGTTATTAGTACCATTAATGTGGAGAATCCCAATTGCGGGACAAGCGTCATACGTTTGGATTTACGAAAATCTATTCAAGCCTTTAGACGATTATTTTGGGGCGTTCCTATTCTCTTTTGTTTACATGCTTATTTGCTGGTTGGTGGGCTATATTTTAGATAAAAAGAAAATATACATCAAGATTTAATTATAGAAAAAAAACGGACTTTATGAGTTAGTCATGGTCGGAAGATTTTTCTTCCGACTTTTTTATACTGTAATATTGAAAAAAAATAGACTTAACACGTTGATTTCCAGTTTTTTATTTTGTTTTTATTGTAAAAATTTTGTATCTTTATCGCT
>JAYRDY010000228.1:0-3281 GCA_041909215.1 Cloacibacterium sp.
ATCAATACCAAAAATTCTTTATTTTGAAGAGTTAGGAACAGAAGAAGAAACAAATTATATTAATTCACAATTGGAAAAATTCTATAAAAAAGAACATATTTTTCTTCAGTCTAAATAATATTATATGATCATAATTAACAATAAAAAATACCAAAATCCGCTTCTGGTTTTTGCTTTGGAAGTAGAAGCGGGTACAGAATTTGATGATTTTAAGAAAATTTTTACGGGAGTTGGGAAAATTAATGCAGCGTATCATCTTTTTAAAGGTATAGAAAAGTATAATCCAGATATCGTAATCAACCTCGGAACTGCGGGCAGTACGCTGTTTAATAGAGGAGAGGTGGTTTGCTGTAATCAATTTATACAGAGAGATATGGATGTAATGGCGCTGGGTTTTCAAAAGTTTGAAACGCCTTTTTCTAATGGTGAAGTTGTACTGAATTATGGCTTAGAAATTCCGAATCTTCCTAAAGGAATTTGCGGAAGTGGCGATCAGTTCGAAATGGAGCATAATAACCACGAATACAATGTGATAGAAATGGAAGCTTTTGCTTTGGCCAAAGTTTGTAAAGAAGAAAATCTACCTTTTCTTTGTCTTAAATATATTTCTGATGGAGCCGATGGAAATGCGGTAGAAGATTGGCAAACCGAAGTGAAAAAAGCGGCTATTGCTCTGAAAAATGCATTAATTTGATAAAACAAAAAATCATTCTGTTTTCTTTGTGTTTTAATTAAAATTATCAATATTTAGTTTTTTGTGGTCTAGAATCATGTTTTTTAACAAAAACAAAAATATCTTTTACGTTATGAAGTACTTATTAAAGAGGAAATATTAAGAGATAAAAAAATCCTCTTTTGCGGAAGAGGATTAAATAATTATAATTCAGAAAATTATAATATATCAAAGATTTGTGTTTTCGTTTGCAAAAATATAAAGAAAAATTGAATCGTGCAAGAATAATTTTAATTAAAAGAAATGTTTTAAACCATTATAATTAATAAATTAAATGCAATTTCGGTTTTTTGTGTAGAAAATAAATTATTTATTATTTAAACCCGTTTTATTTAAAATTTTTTAAATTAAAATAAAAAAGTGTGAATTAAAATTTCACACTTTTTAAATAAAATCGTTATTCGTTCCCAAATATCTCATTATGTTGCTCTTGCACGCGTATAAAAGTCGTTCTCTTTGAGAGTTCTTTTAATTGAGAAGCACCAACGTAAGTGCAGGTAGAACGAACACCGCCTAGAATATCTTTCACTGTTTCGGCTACAGCGCCTTTATATTTTACTTTTACGGTTTTGCCTTCAGAAGCACGATATTCTGCAACACCACCAGCATGTTTATCCATAGCAGTTTTAGAGCTCATTCCGTAGAAAAGTCTGTATTTTTTACCATTTTCTTCCACCATTTCGCCACCGCTTTCATCATGACCAGCAAACATTCCGCCAAGCATCACAAAATCTGCGCCGCCACCAAAAGCTTTGGCTACATCTCCCGGAACTTTACAACCACCATCACCAATAATGTGCCCACCTAAACCATGAGCAGCATCTGCACATTCTATAATTGCCGAAAGTTGAGGATATCCAACACCTGTTTTCACTCTTGTAGTACACACAGAACCAGGGCCTATGCCTACTTTTATAATGTCGGCGCCCGCTAAAATAAGTTCTTCCACCATTTCGCCAGTTACTACATTGCCTGCGATAATGGTTTTATCAGGAAAACTGGTACGAATTTTTTTCACAAATTCTACAAAATGTTCAGAATAACCGTTGGCAACATCAATACAAATAAAATTTATTTGAGGGAATTTACCGATGATTTGTTTAATTTTTTCTTCGTCGCTGCTTCCAGTTCCAGAACTGATGGCGATGTATTGACAGATGCTTTCTGGCGAATTTTCTAGAAATTGGCTCCATTCTTCAATCGTATAATGTTTATGGATAGCGGTAATTATTTTTTCTTTTGCCAATTCTAAAGCCATTTCAAAAGTCCCTACGGTATCCATATTGGCGGCGATAATGGGAACGCCTGTCCAATTTTTTTTGGAATTTCTAAAGGTAAATTCTCTTTCTAAACTAACTTGAGAGCGAGATTTAAGCGTTGAACGTTTCGGGCGAAACATCACATCTTTGAAGCCTAATTTGAGTTCGTATTCTATGCGCATGATAATGAGATTATTTTGTTAAAAATAGTGAATTTTTATCTTCATTGAATAAAAAAATCCGCTGATTGCGGATTTAGATATTTGTATTGTAACAGGTTATAATAAGTATTAACCATTAAGCACTTCTGATAGTTGTTCTAGGTATTCATGCGCAGTTAAATCAAACTTTACAGGAACTACGGAAACATAGCCTTCGGTAAGAGCATTTTCATCAGCATCAGATTCTTCATCCATATTATTGAAATAGCCAGAAAGCCAATAGTATTTTTTTCCGTGAGGATTTACGCGTTCATCAAAACTTTCTTCCCATTTTGCGTGGGCTTGTCGGCAAACTTTTATGCCTTTTATTTCTTCTTGTTTTAGTTTTGGGATGTTTACATTCAGTACAATTCCTTTTGGTAAAGGGTTTTCCAGAACTTTTTTGGCAATTTTTTGTACATATTCTTTGCATTGAGAAAAATCTGCATCCCAAGCAAAATCTAATAAAGAAAAGCCGATTGATTGTAAGCCTTCTACACCAGCTTCTACGGCAGCACTCATGGTGCCAGAATAGATAACGTTGATAGAAGAATTCGCACCGTGATTGATGCCCGAAACTACCAGATCTGGTTTTCTGTCGAGGATTTTATCCAAGGCAAATTTTACACAATCTACAGGAGTTCCGCTCAGAGAATAATCTTTTTGTGGGCCTTCAAGATTTATTTCTTCAAAGGTTAGGGTAGAGTTGATGGTAATGGCGTGGCCTTTACCAGATTGTGGAGAATTGGGTGCTACAACCACAACTTCGCCTATTTCGTTCATAAAGTTTACCAGATTTCTAATTCCTGGTGCGGTTATTCCGTCATCATTGGTAACTAATATCAAAGGTTTTTTCATTCTAAAAATTATTTTTATTGATTTTTGTAGTATCGCAAACTTTTTAGGGATTGATTATCAATTTAATTAGTGCGATTTTCTTCTTAAAATTAGATTTCAGACAAAATTAATTTATTAAAAACAGATTTTTACTACTCGTAGTGCATTATTAAATTAATTCAATTTTAAGTCTATTCATTTTTCTATTGAAAACAAAAACATTTACAAACTGAATGAAAGTTAATGCTGTTA
>JAYRDY010000229.1:0-3280 GCA_041909215.1 Cloacibacterium sp.
ACAGAAGATAATATTGATGCAAAAGGTAAGAAAGTGTTGGTAATTGGTGGTGGAGATACGGGTTCAGACTGTATCGGAACGGCAAACAGACAAGGTGCTGTTGCGGTTCATCAAATCGAAATTATGCCAACTCCGCCCTCTCAAAGAGACGAAACTATGCCTTGGCCAATGTACCCAATGATTCTGAAAACCACCACTTCTCATGAAGAAGGTTGTACCAGACAATGGGCAATTAATGCTAAAGAATTTATTAAAGATGAATCAGGGAATTTAAAAGGTCTAAAAGCAGTAGAAATTGAGTGGAGTAAAGACCCTGTAACCAAAAGATATACTTCTTTCACAGAAAAACCAGGTACAGAATTTACCATAGAATGTGATTTGGCGTTTTTGGCAATGGGGTTCTTACACGTAGAACAAAAAGGAATAGTAGAAGATTTAGAAATAAACCTAGACCCAAGAGGAAATTTAATAGGCAAAGAAGGAGAATTTACCACCAACCAAGAGAAAGTTTTCAGTTGTGGAGACGCAAGAAGAGGGCAATCTTTGGTAGTTTGGGCAATTAGTGAAGGCTTACAATGCGCCGAAAAAGTAGATGCTTTTTTGGGGTAATTATTAAATAAATTATAATTTTATTGAGGAGGTTTTCTGTGGAAAACTTCCTTTTTTTTGCTTTCGTATCTCGTTAAATTTTCCGATATTTGTCAGTCCTAGAAAATAGAAAAAATATTAAAATAAACTCGCTGAAAGCCTATAGCAGACAGCAGAAAGCATTAATTATGAGTCAAAAACAATATACAGCAAGTAGTATTCAGGCATTAGAAGGTATGGAGCACGTACGTATGCGTCCTTCTATGTACATTGGAGATGTTGGTTTAAGAGGTCTTCACCATTTGGTTTATGAAGTAGTAGATAACTCTATAGATGAAGCTTTGGCAGGATATTGTGATACTATTACCGTTACCATAAAAGAAGGAAATGGGGTAGAAGTTACAGATAACGGACGTGGTATTCCTGTAGATTTTCACGAAAAAGAACAAAAGTCTGCACTTGAGGTAGTAATGACTAAAATTGGTGCAGGTGGTAAGTTTGATAAAGATTCTTATAAAGTTTCTGGGGGGCTTCACGGAGTTGGGGTTTCTTGTGTTAACGCACTTTCTAATGAAATGATTACCACTGTTTATCGTGATGGGAAAGTTTATCAACAAACCTATTCTAAAGGTAAAGCATTGGCTGATGTAAAAGAAATTGGAGAAAGCGATAAAAGAGGTACCAAACAGTTCTTCCAGCCAGATGATACTATTTTCAATGAATTGGTTTACAATTATGATACTTTAGCCAATCGTTTAAGAGAGCTTTCTTATCTTAATAAAGGAATTACCATTACCATTACTGATGAAAGAGAAAAATTGGAAGATGGTACATTCCGTACAGAAACCTTCCATTCAGAAGGGGGGCTTAAAGAATTTGTAGAGTATATTGATGGTAACCGTGAGTCTATTATGGAGCACGTTATCTTTATGGAAGGCGAGCGTGATGATATCCCTGTAGAAGTGGCAATGCGTTACAATACTTCTTTCAATGAAAATTTACATTCTTACGTAAACAACATCAATACCCACGAAGGGGGTACGCACTTAGCAGGTTTCAGAAGAGCTTTAACTAGAACGCTTAAAAAATATGCTGATGAATTAGGGCTTCCTGCAAAAGAAAAAGTAGAAGTTACAGGAGATGACTTTAGAGAAGGTCTTACCGCAGTAATTTCTGTAAAAGTAATGGAGCCTCAGTTCGAAGGACAAACCAAAACCAAATTAGGAAACTCAGAAGTTTCTGGTGCGGTAGATAAAATTGTAGGAGAAATGCTTTCTAATTTCTTAGAAGAAAACCCTACTGAGGCAAAGCAAATCGTACAAAAAGTAGTTTTAGCAGCAAAAGCAAGACAAGCAGCTAAAAAAGCTCGTGAAATGGTTCAGAGAAAATCTCCAATGGGAGGTTCTGGTCTGCCTGGGAAATTGTCTGACTGTTCTTCTAAAGATCCTGAAATTTCAGAAATCTTCTTAGTAGAGGGAGATTCAGCGGGTGGAACTGCTAAACAAGGTAGAGATAGGCATTTCCAAGCGATTCTTCCATTAAGAGGTAAAATCTTGAATGTTGAAAAGTCTATGCTACACAAAGTATATGATAATGACGAAATCAAGAATATTTACACTGCTCTTGGTGTTTCTGTAGGAACGGAAGAAGATTCAAAAGCTTTGAATGTATCAAAATTAAGATATCACAAAATCGTTATCATGACCGATGCTGATATCGATGGTTCTCACATTTCTACGCTTATTCTTACCTTCTTCTTTAGATATATGAAAGAATTAATTGAGCAAGGTTATATCTATATTGCACAACCACCTTTATATTTATTGAAAAAAGGCAACAAAAAAGTATATGCCTACAATGAAAAAGAAAGAGAAGAAAAAACGCTTGAAATGGCTCCAGATGGTAAAGGGGTAGAGGTACAACGTTACAAAGGTCTTGGGGAAATGAACCCAGAACAACTTTGGGAAACGACTTTAAACCCAGAAAACCGTATCTTAAAGCAAGTTACTATAGAAAGTCTTGCAGAAGCAGATAACGTATTCTCTATGTTAATGGGTGATGAGGTGCCACCAAGAAGAGAATTTATTGAGAAAAATGCAGTTTATGCAAACATTGATGCATAAATTTTAATGTAAAATTTCCTCGAAAAAAATAAATATAAAAAACCGTTCATTTTTTGGACGGTTTTTTGCTATATTTAGGCACACACAATATGAAAAACTATGAAAACATTTTTTTTAACAGTCGTTACTTTATTTTTAATCCATTCTTGCAATCAAAAATCATCTGGTAACAAGGCAATTATCCCTGAAAATATTTCAGAAATTAATGCAGAAAATCCTTCTTTTGTAATTGATTCTGTTAAAATTGATGATTCTATACAAGTGAGTAAAACACTACAACTTCATACTTATAACAAAGTTTTGTTGTTTCCTTCAATACAAAATAAATCTGTTTTAGACAGCATATATCACAGAGCGGGAGTTGTTCTTAATCATTATTCTAAAGAAGAAATTTTAAAAGAATTAACAAAACAAAAAGAAGCTTATTTTTCTCAGGCAAAAGAAGATTCTAAAGAATATATGCCAGATTTTGAGCAAACTTGGGAAGAAAACTCTTATATGAAAATGATTGCCCATAAAAACAATATGCTCACTTTAACTTATGAAAATGATGGATATTCTGGCGGTGC
>JAYRDY010000230.1:0-2588 GCA_041909215.1 Cloacibacterium sp.
GATGTTACTGCAAATGCAGGTGCTTTCAAAATAAAAACACTGAAACATAATTATGATGCTTTTTCAAAATATGTAGACGCGAAGACTATGTACATTCACTTTTCTAAGCATTATGTAGGTTATTTGAACAACTTAAATAAAGCGGTGGAAGGAAAACCACAAGCGAATATGACCATAGAAGAAGTTTTGAAAACGCTTGATACAAGCAATGCTGCGTTAAGAAATAATGCAGGTGGTTACTACAATCACAATTTGTATTTTGATTTGATGACTCCGAATTCAACAGGAAAGCCAACTGGGAAATTAGCCGATGCCATCAATAGAGATTTCGGAAGTTTTGAAAATTTCAAAAAGCAGTTTTCTGATGCAGGAGCGAAACAATTCGGTTCTGGTTGGGCTTGGTTAGTTACTGATGCTTCAGGAAAATTGAAAGTAGGAAGTACCGCAAATCAAGATAATCCTTTAATGCCGGGAATGTCTATTTCTGGAACTCCAGTTTTGGCAATGGATGTTTGGGAACATGCTTATTATTTAAAATATCAAAACAAAAGAGCAGATTATATAGAAGCTTTCTTTAATGTAATCGATTGGAACGTGGCTTCTGATTATTACGAAAAAGCAGTGAAATAATAAATAAAAAGACCGTCGAAATTGGCGGTCTTTTTTGTTAATTTTTATTTCTAAACCTTCCGAGTCCTAGTTCTTTAATAGAGATTTCGCGCATTTCTACTTTTCTTACTTTTCCAGAAATCGTCATCGGGAATTCTTCTACAAATTTCCAATATTTTGGGACTTTATAATGTGCAATTTGTCCTTTGCAGAAGTTAATGAGCTCTTCTTCGGCCAGAGTTTGTCCGTGTTTTACTTTAATCCAAGCCATTACTTCTTCTCCAAATTTTTCACTCGGAACACCAATAACTTGTGCATCCAAAACATTCGGATATTGGTAAAGAAAATCTTCAATTTCTTTCGGAGAAATATTTTCTCCACCTCTGATAATCAAGTCTTTAATTCTTCCGGAAATATGGATGTAGCCATCTTCATCCATCATGGCTAAATCGCCAGTATGCATCCATCTTGCGCTATCTAAAACTTGGTTGGTAGCTTCAGGATTGTCCCAATATTTTAGCATTACAGAGTAGCCTCTGGTACAAAGTTCGCCGTTTTCTCCACGATTTACAATTTTTCCAGTTTCTGGATTGATGATTTTAATTTCTAAATGATCGTGGATGGTGCCAACAGAATGAATTTGCTTTTCAAAAGGAGTTCCTATTTTAGTTTGAGTAGAAACGGGCGAAGTTTCCGTCATTCCATAACAGATGGTTACTTCTTTCATGTTCATTTGGTTTTCAACCTTTTTCATTACTTCTGGTGGACAAAGAGAACCCGCCATAACTCCCGTTCTTAAAGAAGTTAAATCATAATTTTTAGAATCCATTTCGTGCAATTCTGCAATAAACATCGTAGGAACGCCGTAAAGCGAGGTGCATTTTTCTTTTTCTACCACTTCTAAAGTGATTTTGGGATCAAAACTATCATTAGGAATTACCATTGTCGCGCCATGTGCAGTGCAGCAAAGATTCCCAATTACCATTCCGAAGCAATGATAAAACGGAACAGGTATGCAAACTCTGTCTTTTTCGGTGTAATTCATTCTAATGCCAATGAAATAACCGTTATTTAAAATATTGTGATGAGAAAGTGTAACGCCTTTTGGGAAGCCTGTAGTTCCTGATGTATATTGAATGTTTACTGCGTCATCAAACTGCACTTTTTCTTCAAAAGTTTGTAATTCTTCATCAGAAATGTGGATTGCTCCGCTCAAAAATTCGTCCCAATTGTCATCAAAAAAGATTTCTTCATTTAAGGTTGAGGTAAATTCTCGCGCATCATCTACCATTTTTTTATAATTGCTAGATTTGAAGCTTTGTGATGCAAAAATGTATTTAATTTGAGACTGATTCAGTACAAAAATAAGTTCGCTGGTTCTGTAAGCAGGATTAATGTTTACCAAAATTACCCCAATTCTTGCGGTTGCATATTGTAGCAAAACCCATTCATAACGATTGGGAGCCCAAATGCCGACTCTCTCACCAGATTTTACACCAAGATTAATTAAGGCTTTTGCAACTTGAGCGGTTTGCACATAAAATTCTTCGTAGGTTGCTCTGTAATTTTGATGTGCGCAAACTAAAGCTTCTTTTTTAGGGAATTTTTCTACTGTTTTTTTGAGGTTTTCGCCAATGGTTTCGCCCAAAAGAGGGATGGTAGAATTACCATGAACGTAAGATAATTGAGTCTTCATTTAGATTGTTTAATCTCTATTATGTTAAAAAGTAGAATAAAGGTAAAAATATTTTTGAGATAAGTCGCAAAATGTATATCAATTTAGCAGAAAAATATATTTATTTTACATTCCAATTCTTTTTAAAATTTTTAATCAAAGAATCTTTATCTTTTTTATCAAAAATTAATGTTGCATTTTTTTGAGCATTTAAATCATATTCTAAGCTAACTATTTCATCATCATCGTCTTCAAAATTTTTATTTCCATTGATGTCTTTTCTAGCATTGATGATAATTTTGTT
>JAYRDY010000230.1:2598-3270 GCA_041909215.1 Cloacibacterium sp.
ACAACATTTAGATTGTTTGGAGAAATTTGTTTTAAATTTTTGCCTTCTTTATCTGAAATAAAAAGATAAGTAGGATCACTATAATTTAATTTTTTGTCTTGGTTAAAATCTTCTGTAATCATATTATAGAAAATATAATTTTTAGAAGAATAATTATCAATATGAAGATTTTGAGTGTCTTTAGAAGAGATGTAGCTATTACTATAATTGGATTCATAATTTAGAATAAGCATTTTTTTATCACTTAGCCAATGTTTTTCTCCAGTATTTGTATTGTAGAAAATCATGTTCCAATATGCATCTCTTTTTTCAGAGTCAAAAGAGCCTTTCAATCCAGAATTCTCAGTTTTGCCAATTTGTAAAGGAAAAACTACAATTCCACTGCTGTCAATTTCAAAAAATTCATGAGTTTGAATTTTTAAATTGGAAACTTTTTCATCTTCCTTATTTTCTTTTCGCTCAAAAGTTTCCTTATTTTCTGAACAAGAAATTAAGTTTATTACAAAGCTCAATGCAATTATTTTTTTCATGGTTAAAGTGTTTTTAATGATTATTATTTACGAACTTTATCATAAATACTGTGTATTAAACCATCGGCAACGGATATTTTAGGAACAAAAATCTGTGAAATTTCTGCCCAACTCAGAACTTTATTAAAAATTTCTAGCGCAG
>JAYRDY010000231.1:0-3269 GCA_041909215.1 Cloacibacterium sp.
ACAATTAGTAGGAACAAATTATCAAGGAACAGTTTCTTATTTCACATCTTATAATAATGCTGCGAATAATCAAAATGAAATTATAAATTATAACTTAAATAATGGAACTCAATTCTATATAAGGCTTGTTCAAGGGGAATGCGTAAATATTTTAGGCCCAATCGAAGTTAGATTTAACTCATCTCCTGTTGTAAATAATGCCTCATTAAACCTGACAATATGCGACAATAATGCTGACGGAGCAGAAAATTTTAATTGGGGGGATTATTTAAAAGATAAAGTTACTACAGATCTTGGCGCTTCAATAAGAGTTTTTAAGACATCTGATGAAGCATTAAGTGCATTATCTAATCAATCAGGACTTACCCAGATTAGTAAAGGAAATTATATAGTATATGCTAGAGTACAAAGTGCTTCGGGTTGTTTCTCCATTGCCGAGGTTAATGTGAATGTGTCTTTCAATTCCATTGAGGCAAATGATATAACTAAATTTATATGTTTTGATGGTAATCAGGATATACCAATTGATTTAAGAGATTACTATAATGAAATGTTGATATATCCTTCAGGAGAAGATGTTGCTTTTTTTGGATCTGTTAGTAATGCGCAAAGTAATTTACCGTCTCGAGAAATTAGTTCTACTCAGATAATTACCGATAATGGCGATTATATAAGCAAAAATTTTTATGCTAGATTTAGTAATGGCGATTGTTATACCATAAAGAGAATAAGAATAATTCTTGTAAAACTTACTGTAAATAAAGAGAAATTTGAAGTCTGCGATATAGGAAATGACGGCTTAGAGAGAATTACACTAAGCAGATATACTCGTGAAATTAACAATCAAAGCGGAACTAGAGTTGCCTTTTATCTATCTGAACCTGAAGCAAGAGATGGTTCTACAACCGGTTTAAGATTTATAGATCTCAGATCAAGCTCTACAGTGTATGCTAGAATAAGTTTATCAGATTGTGTTTTAGTAGTTACTATAACTTTCAACCTAGTACGTACTCCAAATATCGTTACCGAAATAGTACGAGAATTCCCTATTTATTGTGATAATAATTCAGATGGAATAGAAAATATAGACCTTACACAGCTTGAACCAATAATTAATACAAATAATGAGCTGGTGGAGTTTTCTTATTTTAAAAGCTATAATGAATCAAACGGTACTTTTGCAGAACCTTATTCAGAACCATCAAATACACCAGTTCAAGATGGAGAAATTTTATATGTAAAAGTTAAATATAAAGATTCTGATTGTTTTTCTGTTGCAAAAGTTACGGTAGAATTACCCGTCATTAACGATGTAATTAATTTAAATCGAAACGCGGTTTTAAAAATATGTAATGAGGATTTTTCGGT
This sequence comes from Cloacibacterium sp., assembly GCA_041909215.1. Classification (GTDB taxonomy): domain Bacteria; phylum Bacteroidota; class Bacteroidia; order Flavobacteriales; family Weeksellaceae; genus Cloacibacterium. The sequence goes on from JAYRDY010000231.1 coordinate 1,369, forward strand.
CAGTGAAACCTTCAATTTAGAAGAGGCAGTCTCTCTGCTATTTGACCAAGGAAATAATGTTGTTCCGTTAGATAATCTTCAAATTACTTATTACGTAAACGAAAATTTTGCAAATCAAGGAACCTCAGCAGGAAAAATTTCTGCGCCTAACTCTTATATCTCTTCCGCTGCTAACACTTATGTTTACGCTAGGTTTCAGTCAGAATACGGATGTTATTCTATAGCTCCAATTAATTTATTATTTGTACTCCCAGCTAAAGCAATTAATTCAGAAATTACTATTTGTGATAATAATTTAGACGGAGCGTATGATGTAAATCTGCTTGCATATAAAGATAGTATGGTACAAAATCCTAGTGAGGAGAATATATTTAAATTTTATAAAGTATTACCTGGTAATAATTCTCCTGGAGAAGAAATTACAAATCCTGGACATTTTATACTTGATGCTAATACTTCTAAAATTTGGGTATATGTAGAAAATTTACCTAACTGCGGAAGTTACGCAGAGATTAATTTCAAGAAAGGGGAAGTATTGACTCTTGGTCAAAAACAATTTTATATAGATAATATTTGTGATACAAATAATGACAAAAAAGAAATAATAGACCTTACTGGTTTCGAAAGTAATTTTAGCTCGCCTTTCACTTATGAATATTATGATAATCAGTCTGATTTATGGCTGGGTCAAAATAAAATTCAAAATCCTACATCTTATGCTTATGATGGAAATAGTGGGGATCCTACCATTTATGTGAAGGTTTCTCAAGAAGGTTTTTGTCCAGATTTTTATACCATAAATGTTGTTTTGAAGACAACACCTATGATTGAAATTCCTGACTATTATTATTGTAAAAATGATATGGTAGGTATAGAGATAAGACCAAATTTCGATGGGCTAAATGTGGAGAACTATCATTGGGAGTTCCCAGACGGAACGATTAAAGATGGAGTTGATTATTTAACAAATATCAAAACCTTAGGAACATATACATTAACATTAACCAATTCACTAGGTTGTACATATACTACAACGTTTAAAGTTTTAAATGAAGAAACTCCTAGAATTGTATCTTTAACTGGAAAAAATGATTATTATGCCATAAAAGCTGAAGGAATAACAGGACGAAAAATTGTTTATTCTCTAGATTTAATTCATTGGCAAGACAGTAATGTATTTTATAATTTAGAGGCTGGTGATTATACTTTTTATGTAAAATATGCAGATTCAGATTGCTATGGAGATTCTATTAAAGGTAAAATTTTTAATCTGAAAAATGCTTTTTCACCAAATGGAGATGGAATTAATGATTATTGGGAGCTAACTGGATTAGATGTTTTCAGTAACAATTCTACGTTGCAGATTTTTGATAGGTACGGCAATATGGTGTACAAAGAGGTAAGCAATACTGAATTTAGATGGGATGGAAAATCAAATTCTAGAGTATTAAATTCAGATACTTATTGGTTTGTTATAACGGCTGGAGACGAGAGAATTTACAAAGGATGGATTTATCTTAAGAATAAAAAATAAAACTAAAAAAGCTTCACCATCGTGAAGCTTTTTCTTTATAACTTAAAATTTTAATCAATTTTAAAACTATCTTTCAGCGTAACCGTTCTGTTGAAGATTAATTGATCTGCTGTAGAATCTTTATCTGGAGTAAAATAACCAATTCTTTGGAACTGATAATGGTCTCCCACTTTTGCATTTTTAAGACTTGGCTCAGCAAAACCTTGAACTTTTTTAAGAGAATCTTTGTTCACGAATTCCATGAAATCAGTTTCTTTTTCTGCGTCTGGTTGTTCGTGAGTAAATAATCTGTCGTAAATTCTTACTTCAATTGGTAAAGCATGTTTTGCAGAAACCCAGTGAAGCGTTCCTTTTACTTTTCTCATAC
>JAYRDY010000232.1:0-3252 GCA_041909215.1 Cloacibacterium sp.
AATGAATTATGCAGTTTTGTTTCAAAAGCTATTTAAAAACTTTCCTGGGCAATAATTCCATCTGGAGTTGAAGAAAGATTTCTTTCCTGTTGGCTAAAGTTTACTCCTACTTCTACTTCGAATTCTATAAGTGATTCTAGAAACTTCTTAAATTTCAGAGGTGAGTGATGATATAATCTAGAAAAGAGCAACATTGTATTATTTGTAACAACATTTTCTCTTTGAACATACCTTTGAAAATAGTGAACTTTACTCATTGATTTTTGCTATTCTGTTTTCTAAATCTGCTAATATATCTCTTCTGCTGATGATACTATTGAAATGTTCTGATAGTGCATACATCTTAGAACCTTCTCCAAAATCCAAAATAATTTCATTTTGACTTCCTGAAAATTCAGCTCCAAAAAATTCTTTATCTGAAATTGCTGTTTTGTAATTTGCAAATGATTCTTCTGTAATTTTTTCAGCAACAAACTTCAATTTTTTCATTGCAGATAAATAATATTTTCCATCTTCTAATGATTGTTCGATTCCTTTAATCCTTTTCATGTAGTTTTCGTATAAAGGTACTGAGCCTTTGAATACAGATAACCTGAAAAAATCATTGATGGGATAATTTATAAATGCCGTGTCCTGATATTTATCTATGCATAAATTCATTAATTTTACAAATTTATCAGCTTGAGCATGAGTAAAATACTTTAAAATAAAGGTTGAAAGAATATCTGCGGTTATACTTGCTCCAAATTTATTGTAAATGATGTCGATTAAATCTTCTAATTTTTCTCTATCACCGTATTCCATACGCTCATGCAGTTCATTAAAAATGAATGTTGTTTCCATAGTTATTATTTAGATTTTTTTATCCTACTAAGTTAGCAAAAGGTTTCTTACCGTAATGCTTCTCAAATTCTTTAATTAGAGTCGCCTCTTCTACTCTTGGGTTTCCTGATGGTAGTTCTTTCCAGCACACTAAGATGTCGTAACAGTTCTTCAGCTGCCAAACATACCTCCCTCCCCTATGTCCAACAGATGCCCCTTGTCCAAATCTGAAATATTGCTTTAATCTGGAATGCAATGTAGCACTGCCGTTTTCTGCTCCTGCTTTTCCGATGTAAATAATAGAAGCATCATCTACCCAACTTTCTTGTAGTACGTCTAGAGGTACATTAGGATTTTGGGACTTGAAATGACCGCCCGTTCCTACCTCCACAAATTCTGGAGCATCCTGGTTGTACAACAATATATAAATTCCTCTTTCTTTAGGAATATCTGTGTAGTCGTTTTTGATAATTTCAGATACTGTTTTAAACCCTTTAAATCCATTCTGCTTCAGCTCATCTAGAGTATCACTATCAAAATTTAATAAGGTACTAGAAGGCTCTGTAAACTTATTCTTTATTTCAGTGGGTTTCTTCTGAGGTTTTAGTGACTGAATAAGCTCTGGTGAGTTTTCCCCCTCAATCTTAGCAACCTTTTTAAAATCTGCCACAGTATAACCTCCACCTATACCAAAATCAGAAGCATAAAAACCCAACTTTCTGATTTTATCTCTTATTTTTTTCTGCTCAGAAGCACTTGTCTTTAGCTTTTGCGTAATGAGTGCAATAATCTCATCTGCTTCTTTTTTTGTGAAAATAGATTTTCCTTTCATCTAAAATGATTTTTCTCATTTTATAATTACATATTAAATCATCTCCAAATATTGGCTGTTTGTGCATTATAAACATTTACTTTACAATCAAATTTATGTTGGATACTCTTTATATGAGTTAAATCTTGCTCGGAATAAACACCAATATAAACACTAAAAAGCTTTTCACCAGATGCTGCACCTCTCTTTGCCGCTTTATTTAAGGCTTCAATAATATGTTCGTCATAATTGCCGAAATTAAATCCAAATGAAACAAGGGAACCTGTTATGTTTGACAATTGTTCGTAGCAAAAAGTAAGATATCTATTATGAAATATATGGTTTAATTTTTCAGCACCATTTCCAGCAGTAACAAAAATCGGATACTCTTTTCTTTCCATACGTTCTTTAATGTTACTGAGCAAGTATTTACTGTCCCTATAAATTTCTTTTTCGATTGCTGTTCCCGTATCAAAAATTGGAAGTGTTCCGTGGAGATAAAAAACAGTTTGTGTATCTTTATGCTTTCCCCATAGTAAATCATCATATTGAGCTTCTTCACCTTTCTTTGTTTCTACAGGATTAAGATGCTCTCTACCAAATCCATCAATAGAACTTTGAGGGTTATTCCTCATTAAAATCCAATACAATAGTAAATCGTAATTAGTAGAAAAAACCTTACCTCCTTTTGATAAATATTCCTGAATGAAATTGTTACAAGATTGACTTTCTTCATCAGGTATATCAAATACATGTTCAGGATGAAGAGAACTTACTGCTTCAATTAAACTCTGCTGTAATATTTTGTTTGCATTTTTTAATGCTTTGACCATATCTCCCGTGTTATCAAAAGCTTGAGCAATCTCAATAAAATTATCAAGCTGCCTCATAACCAATTCAAAATTCTTTGTGTTAATGACTTCAAACAATTTAGATAAGGTTTTATCTTCTAATTTATCTATAAAGTCATACAGTGCATTGTAAGAAAAAATTTTGCTATCATAAGCCATACTAAACCCGTTCCCTAATATCAGATGCTTTGATAATGGTCTTTTGTTTAATTTATTAATTATTGATTGATAATCAGACAAGTCATCAAATTTTAAATCTTGTGGAATATTATTTTTCGCCATTATTAAATTTTAGTTTTAAAAATTAAACAATTTTAATTTTCCCTGTCACCACATTATCAATCAGTACTGTTTTGTATTCCTTTAATTTTTCTATTTCCTGCTTTTTTAAGGTAATGGTCTTATCTATTTTTGAGCATCTCTCATCTAATGCTTCAACTATTTTTTCTTGTTCTTTTTGTGTAGGAACCCACAAAGAGAGGTCTTTTAATATTGATTGTGTTATACTAAATACCTTCACACCTTTCATTTTGATTCTAACTTGATTTCTGAAATTTAGTGAATCAAATTCGTATGCAAAAAATCTTGAATTAATCTTGGCTTTTGGTCTTGCAATAACTGTATGGTAGCCTGCAAAAACCTTTTCATCACTATTCAGATATGTAAAATTACCAGAACCTTCCAAATCTTCGGAAGTGTCGGCAAAAATAAAGTTACCGTTATCAAGTAATGCTTCTGGATTCGTTTCTAAATAATCTTCTGAAACAT
>JAYRDY010000233.1:0-3199 GCA_041909215.1 Cloacibacterium sp.
AATATTCCATTTGATAATTTACAAAGAAAGTTAATTAACCCATTTAATCATTTTATTAGTGATTTTGATATTTATGATCATGGGCAGAGAGACTTCGATGCTAACACAGAAAACTCAAATTCTTTCCACTCGCTGATAGCAGACTCGTTAGGTCTTGGAGACTTTATAGCAAAACAATCTGTTTTAAGGGAAACCAAAGGATATAGAAGAACTACAGAAACCAATAGCCTTAACAAACTTGAAACGCAAAAAGAAGATGCGGTTCGAAACGAAAGAAACTTTTCTGCACAGATCCAATCGAAAAATACAGAACTTAAAGAGCTAAAAAATGCAGGAGGGAACGCTGAACAAAACCCACTTGAAGTAAAAAGAAAAAAATTACAAGAACTATTAGCAAAATCCATATACTACTCATTAAATAGTAATGACTTTGCCACATCATTGGAAACTTTCGCTTCAATATATATGGAAAGTCAGAGCATTCAATCTAATCAAAAAGAAATTTCATCTAAAAATTTTCTTGTTTCAGGCTTACAATTATTAGATGATTTAGATGATTGTCCCTTCTGTCAAAATTCAAAAAAAACGAAAGAGGAAATTAAAAAAAATGTTCAAGATAGAATTACTCAACTTAGACAAACACAAGAATTAGATGAATTACTTAAACAACAATATAAAACTGTTACAGATTTACTTTCAAGCTTTTATAAGCAATCTCAGGTGTTATATGAACAAATCAACATTGAACAAGCAGAAATAGCAAGTTATGAAGAGCTTTCATCTGTTTTCAAAAAAGAAGAACAACTATATATTGAGCTATCATTACATATTAATGATGAGGAATTAATTGAATATATAGATAATCTAAGGTCGAAACAAGTTCCCACCCTTCAAGATTACGCAGCTTTGTACAATTTAATTGTCCAAGACATTATTAAAACTAATGCGATTGCAATAAACGATATTAATCTTTTTATAAAAAAAAGAAAAGAATGTCTGGAACAAACGGTTCGTGGACTAACTGATGCCAACCAAGAATTGACAATAAGCCAAAAGATAGCACTAGTCGAATCAGAAATAAAAAGATTGACAGAACAGCTTGAATTAGCAAAAAAACGTGTCAATGAATTAAATCCACAAATTGAAAAACAACGAAAAGATGTCGAACTTGTTCGGCAGATAAAATCAGACCTGGAAAGGTTTATTCCCCTGTTTGATAATGAAGTAAACGAATTAATAAATATAGCATTCGACCCCATTCAGGAAATTGTTGAAACAATTTTGAAAGATTATTTAAAAGAAGAAAATTTAAGGTTGTTAATCACTAAGAAGGAAAAAATAATAATTATTGAAGAACAGGAAGTAATAAACAATATTATTGTTGCGAATTTGGAGTATTTAGATCATGAAATAGGTAAAATAAAAACTGTAACACCTGACATGTATTTCAATACTTTTAGATATAAACTATTTTGTCTGATGGTCAGTCTAAGTTTAGCATTAGCTACAAGAAAAGAGAACAAGATAAACCTTCCGCTTATTATTGATGATATATTTTTTGCAAGTGATTTTGTTAGTAAGAATTCCTTTGCAGAATTCTTGCAAAAAGTGATTCAGCTTTTTTATAAACAAACGCCAGACATGCCACTTCAATTGATTTTATTTACTCATGATGATATGATTTTCAGAAGTGCAATAGATGCAATAGATAATTTTAGACTTGAGAATGAATTGGAAACTTTGTGTGATGATAATAAACATCCATTAATCGAGAAGACAATGATAGGACGTTTTTTTGACCCTAGAGATAAAGATCCTACTACTTCAACGTTTGACAGTGGCGAAGAATATTGGAATTTACTTTATTGTATTCCTAAAAATGTAAATCAGTTAATAAAAGTATAAATATGGCAGGCACCAATAATAAAATAGCAACACCTAAGAATACGAATTATCTAAAAATTTTGATATATATTTCGATACCCGTATTTATATTGATGATTTTTTTATTAGTCTTTCTCTGGTGTAGTTTAGACAAAAATATAAATGACATTAAAGAACAAAATAAGAAAAATTATGAAAATATAGCTTCTTTTAAAAAGATGTCGTTAATAGAAATTGAACTAACTCCACTAAACAAAAAACAGGTCATAATTAAGCCGGAGGAAATAGAGAAGATTAATAGTCATATAAAAATCTTAGCAGAAGCTGTTCAGAATGAAAAAAACAGAACAGAGACCTTAATTGATAAAGATTTAAGTAGACTAGGTAATTACATGGCGGTAGGGATTGGATTTATGACTTTATTAGGAATATTTGTCCCGATCCTTATAAATGTACTAAGTGTACAGGATTTGAGAGATAAGCAAAAGGATATTGACAATGAATTTGAAAGCATAAAAGGAGGTTTTGATCAACTTAAAATGTCAGAGCCTAATATAAATAAAGCTATAATTGATTCTGAAAGCGCGATTGCCAATGCAACTATGGCATTAAAAAAAAGTAATGAAATTGATGAGTTTTCGAAAAAAGTAGACTTCATAGAATCTAAAACCAAGCATATGACGCTGGGGTTGTGTAATATAATACTTCAAAATGCTATTGCTCGCTTTTTCAACATTAGCTCTATTGTTCTTACTAATGCTATTCGAGAGAAGGACTATAAAAGTTTTACAAACTTACTGGAAGCTATAAAAAACGCATTTCAAAGTTGTCAAACTGATACAGATCATGTGATTTTAGAAAATGAACAATTTTCAAATACTGTACAAGATTTCATACTCTTTTTAGAAACAGAGAAATTTCGATATCAATCCGTTTTCAGTTCCAAGAAAGAGATGGAAGAATTTGATAATCTGATTAAGCATTTAGGAACTTTAAAAGATTCAAACAATGATAATGAATCTGAAAATTACAAAGTCCTTGACGGACAATTAGATATAATTATTAATATATTTAAAGGTAAACATGTTAAGAATCAACCAGCAGCTTAAACGCCTAGAAGTAAAAGAGTTCGAAATAGAAAACCAAATTGTTTTCAACTATTTCGATAACCTTCCGACAACCGAACGAGATGAAAAACTACTTCGGGCTATTTACATTGGAGTTCTTGCATTAATGGAAGATAGAATGTCAGCTTTCCTTTCCAAAACCAGTAATGAATTAGGTACAGAATTGGAAAGTTTGAAGATGATAGATC
>JAYRDY010000234.1:0-3168 GCA_041909215.1 Cloacibacterium sp.
ATTCTACATCTGTACCATTTCGGTAATTTCTACACCATAACCAGAAAGAATTGGTTTTTGAGCGGTATTTTTCGTAATTACCCTAAACTTCGTAATTCCTAATTTTTTCAGAATCTGAGTTCCAATTCCGTATTCTACAAAGTTTGCAGAAAGGCTAGGGCGAATTACTTGTCCGTCTTGATAATTCAAAAACTGTTGAAGCTTTCTCATAGTTAATTCTGCATTTGATACATTGTTGATGAAGATTAGTGCACCTTTCCCTTCCTGATGAATCATATTGCTGATGCGCTCTAACTGAGGCTCTTCTCCGTTGATTAATCTGCTGAAAACATCAAAATAAGAATTAGAAGATTGTACTCTAACTAAAACAGGCTCATCTAATTCCCAGCTGCCTTTGGTTAAAGCAAAGTGAATTTGGTCTGTATGCTTTTCCTGAAATGCATGAAAATCAAACTCTCCGAAAGTAGTTTTCACCATTCTGTGTTCAATTTCGTTCACTAAATCTCCTTTTTTCAATTGATAATTAATTAAATCTTCAATTGAAATAATTTTTAAATCCAGTTTTTTTGCCAATTCAACCAATTGTGGTAATCTCGCCATGGTGCCGTCTTCATTCATAATTTCGCAAATTACACCGCCTTCTTTAAGCCCAGCTAATTTGGTTAAATCTATTGCAGCTTCGGTATGTCCGGCTCTTTTCAGAACGCCACCCGTTTTTGCACGAAGCGGGAAAATATGACCAGGACGCATAAAATCTGTAGGTTTGGTTTTTTCGTCCATCAAAGCAAGAATGGTTTTCGCTCTATCACTTGCCGAAATACCTGTAGAAACGCCGTCGCCTAATAAATCAATAGAAACAGTAAAAGCAGTTTCTTTTGGGTCTGTACTTCTAGAAACCATGGCTTCTAAGCCCAATTCATCACAACGTTTTTCAGGAAGTGGCGTACAAATTAATCCACGTCCGTGAATGGTCATAAAGTTGATGATTTCGGGAGTTGTAAGTTCGGCAGCAGAAAGAAAATCGCCTTCGTTTTCACGGTTTTCATCATCTACTACAATAATTATTTTACCATTTTTAAGATCTTCTATCGCTTCAGGAATGGTATTAAGGATAATTTCGGACATTTTTACTTTTAAATTTTAGCAAAGATAAGTTTTTTGTGGGAAGTGGAATGCCGCGAGTTTGAAGTTTTTCATGCAAAGAATCAATAAAGAAAATTGATTGTTTTTACTTTAAAATAAGCTTCAAAAATGCAAATATTCTTTTTTGCAAAGAAATTTATATTTAAAAATCTTTTGTTTTAAAAGAACTATATAATATTTACTTCGCGTTCTAATTCTATTCCGTATTTTTCTTTTACTGAATTGATTATCTGGCTGGAAAAATCATAAATTTCTTTTCCCGTTGCGTTTCCAGTAGCGTTAATAATGACTAAAGCTTGCAGTTTATGAGAAGCTACATTCCCGATTTGTTTGCCTTTCCAGCCAGCATTTTCTATGAGCCAACCCGCAGGAACTTTCACAAAATCGCCATTGGGATAACCTTGGATTTCAGGAAATTTTTCTTTTAATTTTTCAAATTGAGCTAAAGGAATAGTTGGATTTTTGAAGAAACTTCCGGCATTGCCCGTTTCAGCAGGATTGGGTAATTTGCTTTGTCTGATATTGATGACTGCTTTTGCCACATCTTGAATTGTAGGATTTTCAATTCCTAAATTTTTTAGTTCTGAAGAAATAGCGCCATATTCTGTTTTTATGTGATGATTTTTGGTGGTTAATTTAAAAGTAACTTCCAAAATTACATATTTTCCTTTGGATGAAGTTTTAAAAATAGAATCTCTGTAACCGAATTTACATTGTTCTAAATCAATGGTTTCTATTTCTAAGGTTTCTATATTTAGAGCTTTGCAAGCAACGAAATGGTCTTTAATTTCAGTTCCGTAAGCTCCAATGTTTTGAATTGGGCAAGTTCCCACATTCCCAGGAATGAGAGAAAGATTTTCTAAACCGCCATAATTTTCAGAAATGGTTTTTTGTACAAATTCGTGCCAGTTTTCACCTGCTTTTGCGGTTACTAAAACGTGGTTTTCGTCCGTAATTTGTTCTGTAATTCCTTTTAAATTGAGTTTTATTACTAAGCCTTCAAAATCTTTAGTGAAGAGCAAATTGCTGCCACCACCCAAAATAAGAAGAGGAGAATGTGAAAGTCGTAGCGTTTCTTTGAGCTCTTCCACTGAGTTAACTTCAGCAAAGTATTTTGTTTTAGCTTCTACGCCGAAAGTATTGTATTGTTGTAAAGAAAAATTTTCTTGGATATTCATTTTTAAAAATCGTTGTGATGCAAGACTTTTAGTTTTGCACGCTGTTTCAAGAATACAAATTTAACTAAAATAAAGTTTTCTTGGACTTTAGTAAAAAATAAAACGGACTTCGGTCCGTTTTCAAAAATTTATTTATTGTATTTTTCTAAAGCCAATTTTAGTAATTCTACGCTTCGTTTTAAATCTTCAGATTTTAGAACATAGGCAATTCTTACTTGTTTTTTGCCGAGTTCTGGTTGCGAGTAAAATCCTGAAGCTGGTGCTACCATTACGGTTTCTCCATTATCCGAAAACTCTTCCAGCAACCATTGTGCAAAAACGTCTGCATCTTCTACTGGTAATTCTGCTACACAGTAAAATGCACCTTTTGGAGTTGGACACTTAACTCCAGGGATTTCATTTAACAGTTCTACCAAAAGATTTCTGCGTTTGGTATATTCTTCGCGTACAGCATTAATGTATTCTGCATCATTATTATGAGCAGCTGTTGCTAAAATCTGTCCGATAAGAACTGGCGAAAGTCTGGCTTGTGCAAACAACATTGCCGCATTGTGAAGCGTTTGAGAGCGAGTAACCAGAAAACCAATTCTTACGCCGCACATAGAGTATCTTTTTGATTCTGAATCTATTATGATGCAATTTTCTTTCAGCTCAGGGAATTCTAGCATGGAGATTTGCTTTTCGCCGTCATATACATATTCTCTGTACACTTCATCAGAAATGATAACAATATCGTGCTTAAGAGCAATTTCTGCTAATTTTTGCAATTCTTCTCTGTTGTACAAATAACCTGTTGGGTTACCAGGATTACAAATAAGAATAGCTTTGGTTTTATTGGTAATTTTTT
>JAYRDY010000235.1:0-3150 GCA_041909215.1 Cloacibacterium sp.
AAGAAATAAAAAAATATTCTAAACTGTAACAGATAGCAAAGGCAGTAACCTATTTTATAAATTATTCTACAAAGGTACACTAAATAAATGACGTGACCTAATGATGAGTTTTTGGTGGAGGATTTCACCGTGATTAGGGTTGGGGTTGAATCAGGTGGCAGTCAAAGTGCAGTTTTGTTCGGAAAAAGTACCGTTTTTCCGAAGCTGATTCGGACTTGATTCGAACAAGACTCGAAGAAAGGTGGGAATGAGTACAATTTTTTAGTTAAAAAATTAATTTACAGAAATAAAATTGAAATATGATATTATGGTTTAACGTAATTTTCTTTATATCAATTTAACTATATTTGTTTTAATTAAGAAGTTTGTAAAATAACTTCTGTAAATTGAACAATTCAATAAACTTAACTATAACCATTTTAAATATGAAAAATTTTGAAAAATGCCCTAATTGTGGTAAATCTTTAAAAGGATTTTTTAATACATCTGTTTTGATAGAAGAATCTAAAAGAGATTTCATAAATAAGTTTACTAATATTAACAAAGAAGGATTTTGTACTAGTTGTTATGAGCCTTTATATTATGCGATTGTTAATAATCAAAAAAAGCAAAAAAATGATATAGAACAAAGGTTGAAACAAATTATAAATTTTTTACCAATTATGTCTTGTCCAGCTCCAATAAAATGGGAATACGAAGTCATAGGAATGGTAACTGCTCAACAAACTGCTGGAACTGGATTTTATACATAATTGTCAAGGTCATTTAATGATTTTTTTGGTTCGGGTTCTAATGCAACAAACAAAAAAATTAAAACAGCAACGGATGCTTGTCAAACAGATTCAAGAATTCAGTGTTCAAAATTAGGCGGCAATGCTATTATTTCTACTGATATTGATTTCAATGAAATAGGTTCAGGAAGTACAAATATGCTAATGGTATGTATGGCTGGTACTGCTATAAGAGTCACTAATATTGAAAATTTTTCTGAAAAAATGAGAGATTATCTTACGGAAATTAGTGATCTTACATATAATTTAGATGCTATTATAAATGATATTCCAAAATCTGAAAATCAGTATTCTGTACTTCCCTAAAGTAAAATTATTGTAGTTAAATTTTAATGTAAAATAATTAGTTTTCATGAAAACAACTATTTAAATTTTGAAAAAATAATGAATTCAATAGAAAATATCTTAAATGAACTAAACGCTTTTAATAAAACCATTACTTCTTTTGAAAGTGAAATAAAAGAATTGGTTTATCAGAACCAATCTCTTACTAATAGTAAAGCAGAAATAGAAAAGAAAATAGAAAATTTAAATAGGAGTCATTATGAACTAATTGCGAAGAAATCGGAATTAGAAAAGTTAGTAGAGGAAAAGGATAGAGAACTATCATTTTTAAAAATGAAACTTTCAGAAGAGGACTTAAATGATAATGGAAATAATTCGATTACTTTAGGAATAAATAATATTACTGTTCGCAATAGTGAAGCGATTCATGATGCATTAAGTTATTTTAATAAAAAATGTCCATATTGTGGTGGTGACTTATTTATTACTACTAATCGTAAACAGTTTGAAATAGATCATTTTTTTCCTGTGGCTAGTGGTGGTCAAGACTTGCCATGGAACCTTCTGCCGGTATGTCATAATTGTAATCGAAGAAAAAAACATACACTTCCTCATATTTTTCTAAATCCTATCAAATTTGAAGAAGTTAGTAATTATTTAAAGAACGTACATGAAAAGTATTTGAAAGAAGGAATTGATTCGTATGTTTTTAAAGAAAAACTTAAAGAATTGATTGAAAAAGAAAATTCATTTGTAAAATTTAATATTAACACTAATTTTATTTCTAAGTTACTTTATTTGACAGACACTCATGAGCTTATTGTAAAAGAAAATATTATCAATTCAATAAGTAAAGTAGATAAAAAAACTGGTTTAATACTTGATTATTTAAATAAAGAAATTCCTGAAAATTGGGATGAGTTCGACTTACAAAAAAGAAGGTCATTTCTTAATATTGAGAGACAAATTTTAAAAAATGAAAATAACTTAATTTTAAGAAAGTATGTTTGTGTTGCAGAAATATGGTGTGAGTGTTTAGGCAATGATAAAAAAGATATGAATAGGTACAATACACGCGAGATTAATGAAATAATGAATAAAATTGATGGATGGATACAGCCTAATTCAACAAAAAAATTTGCCTTGTATGGTACACAGAGATACTATTTAAGAAAAGAAAACTAATCTGCTGTATCTTTGTAGAAAATATAGAAATTGAATCTTAGAAAATTAGCTGATAAACAGAATGTTTTTTTGTTGCTTTTACTGATAATGGTTTTGGCAGGAAAACTCATTCCTTACCGAGAATCTTACAATCAAATATTTAACCTAGAACAATTCATCGATTGGGGAATTGCGGGAATTTTCCTTTTATATGGGCTAAAACTCAACTTGAAAGAAGTCCTGAAAGATGTCTCCAATTGGAAGTTGCACCTTTTGGTTCAGGCGGGAACTTTCATTCTTTTTCCTGCATTGGTTTTGGTTTTTTATCCAATTTTTAAAGATTCGCCGTACTTCCAAAGTTGGCTTTCTGTGTATTTTTTAGCGTGTTTGCCTTCTACGGTTTCTTCATCGGTAGTGATGGTTTCTATTGCCAAAGGAAATGTGACTTCGGCTATTTTTAATGCATCTATTTCTGGACTTATTGGCATTGTAATGACGCCTTTATTGATGGGATTTTTCTTAAATGCTCAAGCTGCCGAAAGTCATCAGTCTGAAATAATCCAACAATTATTACTCAAAGTTCTTTTGCCGATTATCTTGGGAATTCTGCTCAATCCGATTTTCAAAAATGGGGTAACGAAATACAGTAAAATCATTGCAGAATTTGACCGTCTCATTATTTTACTCATCGTTTACGAAAGCTTTTCTAAAGCATTTATCGAGAATATTTTTTCTACCGTTCCTTCACTGGTTTTTGTGGTGATTACTCTAGCGGCAGTAGCGCTTTTTTTTATCGTATATGAGATTTTAAAACGCATTTCGCACCGATTGGGTTTCAGCAGAGAAGATACTATTACCACCACTTTTTGTGGCTCCAAAAAATCTTTGGTTCACGGTAGTTTATTCGTGA
>JAYRDY010000236.1:0-3149 GCA_041909215.1 Cloacibacterium sp.
GACTTTTTCATATTTTTTATTTTTTTGAAACTTTTAATAAAGTTAAATGTAAGTGAAGTGGAGATTATATGATTTGAGTCATAAAATAAACTATTGATAATGTGATTTTTATCACCGTTTTATAAATCTTTTTTATTGAATTTAATTAAACTTATCAAAAAAGGAAAAGCACTCCAAAGAAGTAAAATAATTGCCGAAATTCCTAAACCTTTTCCTGTCCCGAAAATCTCTTTGAAAATAGCTCCAGAATAACCTAACATTGCCGAAACATCTAGCTGAAGTTGCACAAAAATTCTAGATAAACCAACTGGATTAAGTGCAGAAAGTACCGCCATTATTTTTTCGATGGGATAATCTTCGAATTGGAACATGAGAATCAGTAAAATTCCATCATAAATGATATTGAAAAATATCCATACAAAAATGGCAATTCCTATTCCTTTTGCTCTGTCTTTGCTAGAAATAGCTGCCAACATTGCAAAAGACACAAAAACCAAAGTCAACAAAACGCCAGCAATAATTAAAGAAAATCCTGTTTCTATGGAAGAATACAATAAAATAGGTAAACCGCAGCCTACTAAAAAAGCTAAAATTTGCGAAAACGAAAGCCCTAGAAAAATACCGCTCCAAATTCTATTTCTAGGAATTGGCTGACTAGATAATAATTCTATAAACTGACTGCTGTTGTAAACATAAATCGTAGAAAAAACAATGCTCAATAACGGGACTACCAATAATACAATATTCAGCAAATTGAGGGTTGCCTTTGAAGGATTGCTTTCTAATCCCAGAATTGCCCAAGAAATGACAAACAAAAACAGCGTGTAAACCATCACGATTTTGTTTTTGAGGATGTCAAAAAATATAAATTTCGCTATTTTATGCATTTTTCATATTTTTTAAAATGTTCGTAATGGCATCAGAAATTTTGGTTTGTTGGGTTTCTGCTTTTAAGTCTTCCACCGATTGATGTACCAAAACTTTACCATCATTAATGAATACAATTTCGTTCACCATATCATCTAACTCGCTCAATAAGTGAGAAGTAATGATAATTAATTTGCCATTATTTCTTTCTTTAATGATTTTATTTTTTAGAATTTCCGAAGCAAGAGGATCTAAGCCAGCGGTTGGTTCATCTAAAATAATGATTTCAGGATGAAACATAAATGCTAAAACAGCGCTTACTTTTTGGGTAGTTCCACCAGAAAGTGTACTCATTTTTTTTTCATACAATTTTGTTAATTCAAAAGCTTCTAGCAACTCTGTATCAAGATTTTCTACATTTTTTCGGTTGTCTTGAATCATTTTTATGGTTTGCCCAATCGTCATATTTTCAGGATATTTCCCAATTTGAGGCATATAACCAATTTTTTCGCGGTACAAAAAATCTTTTTTCACGCTATTTCCACTGACTAAAATATCGCCAAATTCTACAACATTTAGTCCTAAAATACATTTAATTAAAGTGGTTTTTCCGCAACCATTAGGACCAATAAAAGCAATAGAATGTCCTTTTTTGCACTCCAAATTAATGTCTTGCAAAGCGGTGAACTTATTGAATTTCTTGGTAAGGTTTTTAATTTCAATCATTATGATACCTTTTTAGTTCAAATTTTATTCGGTTTCATCATAGGTTGTTCATCTACAAAATTTTCTGGTGTAAGACTAGGAACTAATTTCTCTGAACGATCTAAAATTTCTACAAAAAAAGTTCTGTAAAGCAACATTATCATAGAATTTTTCTCAGCCAAAACTGAATACAAACTCAAAGGATGAAAAGGAACGTCGCCGATTTTGTCTTTATCTAAATCATAACCTTCATATTGATCCCAATAATTATTTCTAAAACTATTCAGAACCAAGCTTCCGCTGGTGCTTACATCAAAAGTGTTATTCTCAAAATTATTGTTCATTAATCGGTTTTCCATACACTTGGCATTAATTTTTAATCCCCAACCATTATTTACAAATTGATTGTGATATAAATCTACTTTTGAAGCGCCATCCATAAAAATACCTGCCGTATTATTTCTGAAAATATTATTTTTTATTTTACTGAAAGTAAGATCTTTAAGTAACAATCCGTAAACTCCATCTCCCCAATTATCTAGAAATTTATTTTTAAACATTCCTACATTTCTGCTGTACATTACCGCAATTCCCGCATCATTATTTTTAAATACATTAGCAGTATAAACGTTATTGTGAGAAAACATAAAATGCAAACCATAACGCAGATTTTTCTCCGAATAATTTCTGTAAACAAAAGAATTATTGGCTTTTTCTAAATAAATTGCGTCTTTATGTCCTTGGATATAGTTATTTTTCACCCAAATTTCGGCACTGCTCCAAATGTGAATTCCATCTCCAATTAATTCCTGAGATTTTCCTCTATTGGTAGTAATTTTATTATTTTGAATCAAACATTGATAGCCTCTTTGAACGGTAATTCCAAAATAATTATTCTCAAAAATATTATTTTTAATCACAGAAAACTGACTGTTGTATAATCTTACAGCGCCAATATTGGTTACCTCATCTTCGCCAGAATTGATGATTTTAAAACCTTCCAAAGTAATATGATTCGCTCGGAAAGAGACAATTTCGTATTTCATTTGTCCGTCTAAAATAGGTCTCCCAACTCCGATAAGCGTGATAGATTTAGTAAGATTGATGTTTCCTTCTTTGTAATGTCCTTTATTTACCAAAATAGTATCGCCATTCTGTGCAACAACAAGCGCAGAATTAATGGTTTTAAATTCTTTATTTGTGCCTACTTTTAGGGTTTTAGGATATGCAAAAACCACAAAAAAAAGCAAAAGAAGAGATTCTATTTTAGCGAAATTTTTCAAAATTTTTTAGTCAATTTTTTTTTAAAAATTTATTTTTCAATAATTGTTGCGCCCAATTGTTGTGCTGTTTTTTCAGCTTCATTTTTATTTTTAAAAGTGGCTACATTACCATTCATAGGGCTTTTTACAGCTCCACCACTTACTAGAGTGGCGCTTTCTAAAGGAAATAATTCTTTGCTGATAAAATCAGGTACAAAAAGTCTAGCTTTCCCAATTTCAGTAGCGTTTTCGGTAGCATAACTTTGCATGCAACTTAAGTCGTCAAATTTGTAAACTCTTCCTTTTTCGGTAATG
>JAYRDY010000237.1:0-3145 GCA_041909215.1 Cloacibacterium sp.
ATTAATTGTTAAACCTTCTAAGTATTTGTAATTCATTTCATGAACCCAAAAATCATAAAAGTGTAAACCTAAAAATGCTAAAATTACTGCTCCAGAAATAATCATATTTCTAGATGCCCAAGTAGAATTACCACTGTTATTTGCTACAGCGTATTTTACTGGTCTGGCTGCTTTGTTTTTAAGCTCTAATACAAAACCCATAACAAAATGAAATACAACACCTATAATCAATACAGGTTGCATAGCAAACTGAATTAATGGATTGTACCCCATAAAATGAGATGCTGCATTAAATGGACCTTCTTCACCTAACAAAGAAAGTAAATTTACTGAAAGGTGAATTAACAAAAAAATCAGCAAGAACATTGCTGAAAGCGCCATTAAAAACTTTCTACCGATTGTAGATTGAGTTAATCCTGCCATTGTTTAATATTTTTTTTGAATTTTCACAAATTTAAGAATTTGTTAACGGTTAAAAACATGACAAAAGTCATATTTTGCAGTTTGTAATGATTCTAAATAATTTTAATCAATATTAAAAATTTTACCATTTACTTTAATAAAACCAGTATTAGAGGGCAATTTCTTAATTTCATAATTGCTGATTCTTCGGCTTGTAATGTATGGATCTATAATAAATTTCTGAATTTTACCTTCATTTTCTGAATTTTTAAGCCAAAAAATTGCTTTTTCTTTCTCTTTAACTACAAAAACTTTCTCATTAAAATAATTCACAAACATTATTTCAGATTTATTTAAATAATAAAAATAAAACAAAATCCTTATTAAAACAACAATAAAAACAACACTCAAAAATCTTATAACTAAATGAAAGTCAAACATTTTCAAAACAAACCGCAAATAATAAATGATAACAAAAACAAGAAATACTTCCCAAATATTGATTGAAATATTTTTAATAAAAAAGAAATCTTCGTTGGCAAAAAAGTGAATTACATGCAACAAAACATCAATAATTTTCCCGAAAATGCTATTCAATAAATAGAATTCTACTCCAAAGGCAAAAAAAATGGTCATTACAAGAGAAAAAATAATAATGATTTCCGAAAAAGGCAAAACCACCAAATTTGCAAGGATAGACAGCAAGGAATATTGATGAAAATAGTAAATCACCAAAGGTAAAGTTGCAATTTGCGCTGCAAAACTGATTGACACGAGATTGAAGAAAAAATTCTGAACTTTATTTTTCGGAGCAGGAAAAAGTTTTAAAAAAGGGTCATTAAGCCAATAAATGCCTAAAACCGCCAAAAAACTCAACTGGAAACCCACATCAAACAATTGTTGCGTATCAAAAATCAAAATCCCAAAACCTGCAATTGCCAAAGCATGCAACAAGTCTGGTTTTCGTTGCAAAATCACAAAGCCATAATACGCCGAAATCATGAGACAACTGCGCACCACAGAGCTTCCGTAATCAATAAAAACAGCAAATCCCCAAAGCAGAGCCAAAGAAATAACAATGGGAATATTCCTGTGTTTTGCAGAAAACAAAGGCTTCAACAGCCATAAAATCATCCAAAAAATGATGGCAAAATGCGTTCCCGAAATCGCTAAAAAATGCACCAAGCCACTTTTACTAAAATCCGAAACCATTTCTGCATCCATTTCCGTTCGGTCTGCCAAAATAATTCCTTTCAGAAATTCTTTAACCTGAGGTTTCAGGTGAGAATTATTAATATTTTCTAAAACCTCGCTCCTTTTTTGTTTGATTTTCTCAGGAAAACTAAGCTCTTTTTTAGTTGAAACAAGAACCTCATCAAAAACAAAACATTGATAATAAATTTTCTTTCTCGCTAAATATTTAGCATAATTAAACTGGAAGTCGTTGTTTGGTGATTCTACTCTATTTAGATAAACTTTGGTTTGATAAAAACTTTTAAAATCTAATGTTTTCTCTTCTTTAGGAATAGAAATTATGGCATTAAAACCATAGCTTTTTTGCGCCAACTTTGTTGAAGCAATAACTTCATATCTTCGGTATTTTTCATTTGAATTAAGTTTTTTATCCAATTTAAAAACAATGGTTTTCTTTCCTTCAAAGTTGGGAAGATTGGGTTTTTGAGAATTTAAAAAATGAGAAAAAACGCCAACCGAAAAGAAGAAAAAAGCCAGAAAAATATTTTTGAATTTCTTAAAAAAACGAAGATTAAATAATATAAAACCAATAAAAATAGCACTTAAAACCAATAACCCAAATGAAATTTGAGTGGAAAAAGAAAAAAAATCGCAGAGAAAAATCCCAACGACAAAACAAACCAACACCATAAAAAGTGGTTGCTTTTGCATATTTGGTTATTAATTTAAACCAAATATACATTTTTAAGTTTAATTTTTACAAAATATTCAAGAAAAAGTAAAACTAATTTTTCACAATAATATCCGCAGCGTGTTCACTTGCACCTTTACCACCGAGTTTTTCTCTTAAAAGTTCAAAATTTTGGAGCATTTCCTCACGTTTTTGTCCTTCTAAAACCAAGGAAAGTTCTGCCACCAAGTTTTCTGTATTCAATTCTTTCTGAATCAGTTCTTTTACGATTTCTCTGTCCATAATTAAATTGACTAAAGAAATAAATTTAATATTCTTCACCACACGTTTGCCGATTTCATAAGAAATAGTGCTGGTTCGGTAACATACAATTTCAGGAACATTCAGCAAAGCAGTTTCGAGAGTTGCCGTTCCGGAAGTTACTAAAGCGGCTCTAGAACACCTCAACAAATCGTAAGTTTTATTGGAAACGAAATGTACATCGTCATCTACAAATTTTTGGTAAAATTCTTTGGGTAAACTTGGCGCACCAGCAATCACGAACTGATAATTTTTGAAAGAATCTCGAACCGAAAGCATCAAACTCAGCATTTTTTCTACTTCTTGCTCACGAGAACCTGGCAAAAGCGCGATGATTTCTTTATCATTTAAACCGTTTTCTTTTTTGAAATTTTCAGCAGAAATTTCAGGTAAATCAGAAATTGCATCAAGTAAAGGATGGCCTACGAAATGGGCTTCCACTTGATGTTTTTTATAAAAATCTTTCTCAAAAGGGAGAATAACAAGCATTTCATCAACATATTTTTTGATGGTTTCTACCCTGCCTTCTTTCCAAGCCCACAATTGAGGAGAAATATA
>JAYRDY010000238.1:0-3139 GCA_041909215.1 Cloacibacterium sp.
CAATCCAAATGATTTGACAGAAAACCAATGGAAATCACTCGGATTCAGTGAAAAACAAATAAAAACCATCCTTAAATACAAAGAGATTGTTGGCGGAAATTTCATTTCTAAAGAACAACTGAAAAAATGTTATGCCATTTCTAAAGAAAAATTTTCAGAATTAGACGCTTACATTTTATTACCCGAAAACTCATCAGACAAAGCTTTTAACAAGTATAATTATAAAACTTTTGAGAAAAAAGAACTCAAAATTTCAGGAAAATTCAATCCAGATTTATATACGGAAATCGATTGGCAAAATTTGGGATTTTCCGACAAACAAGCTGCTGCGATTGTAAAATATAAAACTTTTTTGGGAGGGAGCTTTGTAAGCAAAGAAAAGTTTAAAGAATGTTTTATTATTAATGATGAAAATTACAAAAAACTAGCGCCTTATCTTATTCTGCCAGAAAAAACTCCAACAAATTATCCGGAAAATAAAAGAAGCTTAGCCTTTGAAAAACCTAAAATTAAATATTTTGAGTTCAACCCCAATGAATTAACTTCTGAAGATTGGCAAAAATTAGGTTTCAGCGAAAAACAAGCCCTTGTTATTGTAAATTATAGAGATAAAAACCTAAAAGGAAGCTTCAAAACGCTTGAAGATTTGCAAAAATGCTTTGTGATTTCTGCGGAAAAATTTAATGAAATGAAACCTTACATTAAATTAGCAATTCCTGAAAACAACCCTCAAAAATCGATAGAAAAAACTATCAATCCAACAATTTCTAAAACAGATTTTAGTAAAACAGACCTCAATAAAATTACTTTTGCACAACTCATAGAATTTGGTTTTAACGAAAAATCTGCAGCAAGTTTTATTGGTTTTAGAAATAAATTGGGTGGTTTTGTGAGTAAAAATCAAATCTTGGAAACATATAATATTGATAAAAATGAGGCAGAAAAATTACTTGATTTATCGCCTCTAAACCCCAACAATATCACCAAATACAATCTAACTGATGCTCCTGAAGAATGGCTGAAAAACCATCCTTACTTTAAATATTATGCCAACAAAATTTTATTTTTTAGGGTAACTTATCCTTCTGAAAAGGAGATTTTCAAAAAAATAAATGCCAAACCCGAAGATTTGGCAAAAATGAAATTATATCTTAAATAAAAAAGTCGATTTTATTTTACTCTGAAACCTGTACTGATAGATTAATTCTAGATTTCTGTTCATTTGTTTTAGAACAACCTAAAGCATTTCCTCCATAAGTAATTGAACTGTATGAATCTGAATGTTTTGGTAAATTATAGGCATAAACTTTCACTTCGTGCTTACCTACTGATAAATTCTCTAAAACCCCATCAATATTAAATTCTTTAGAAGTACATAGATTGTTGTTTTCAGCAGTAATTTTTTTAACGAGTTTAAGCTCATTATCAACAAAAACACCTATTGCAAACTGATAAGAAGCAGGCTTAGTATTATTGATTTGAGTAAAACCATCTACATTTATTAAATTAATATTTGAAGGATTTGTAACATTAATGGTTGAAGAAACGTTAAGATCTTGCCATTGAGAAGCATCCATACCTATTGTTAATAATGGTTCTGTTGTAGGAAAATAACCTAATTTTACTTCATTAGAAGAATATACATTTAAATTTTTAGACACATCTACTAACCTTGGAGCTGTAGCACTCTCAACATCCTTAGGCTTTGTAAACTCTTTTCTGAATTGTTTTTTAAGCAAAGTATCATTTGCTTGGTATTTAACTTCTTTTAATGCAAGAGTAGAAGCACTTTTTTCTAAATCAGCATTAGAAAACGCTGAGTTTTTAGTTACCATTAATTGTGAAAAACAATAAACAGAAAGAACCACAACCAAAACAGAAAAATACTTTTTCATAATCTAAAATCTAAAATCTATAACCTATCAACAAAAATTATGCCATATCTAACGTTCGTTTTTTAATAACATTGTAATACAAATATCTTGTTTTCAAAGAATTAAAACAATACGCACTTATACGTAAAAGAGAATAGTTGCAAAATGCACAACTATTCTCAATCAAAAACCAATAAAAACAATTTCTTAATCTCCTTTATATAAATCGAAAACTAAGATATTTAATACTAAATTATTTGTGCCACCAGAACATCTAACTCCAACGATAAAACTTCCGTTTTTATAGTCTGCTGTACCTGGTATAAAACAATCGCTATCATTAAGAATAGTGCTATTATTGCTAGATAAATCTCCTTCAACTCCTTTTGACTCTAAAGTAACAATTGTAAGATAAGAAGTAGTTTCTAATGGATTAGTCATGTGAATTTTAAAATACTCTGTCTGACTAACCGTTTTAACTAAAGTTGCTTTTAGAATATTATCACTCCCAATACTCGCAGGGAAATCTGTACCATTAGGTCTAGATGAACCAGCAATATCACCAATTGGTACTTTAGCAGATGATAAAGACCTAAAAACTGTTGTTGGTTTGGTGGTAGGTTTAGATGCAAGAAAGCGAATCCAAATACCTGAATTAGAATTATAATTCCAATCCCATGTGTATAAACCAGCCGAATAAATAATGTTTGGTGTTACTGAGGTATCTATCCAATCATTTGTAAGATATACAATCATCCCATCCTGATCTATTGTAGGATTTTGGGCTAATTTTAATACTCTTGGAACTGTAAAACCTTCTTTTATTGAAGGATTCGAGGCATTGGTTGCCTTTATTTCTAATGTAGAGGTTGGTTCCACTGTGTTAATCCCAACCATCTGAGCTTGTATTGTTAATGTAATTAACAATATTACTAAAGTAAAAAAGTTTTTCATCGTTTGTGTTTTTTTTTATTGATTATTGGTTTTCTGTCCTTAAGAAAACTTCTTAATCTAGAATGTGCCAAAATTCTTAATTCTTAATTTTAGTCACAATACGTAAAAATGCGTAAAAAAATAGCTAACTTCCTTATTAAAGAAAATTAGCTATTTTTACAATGAATTGTTTTTTTACTTTTTTTTAAAAATCAATTAAAAATACCCGTAGTGCATTATAAAAAAGGTTACTCATAATACGAAAATTTCGTATATTGTATTGATTATCAATCTAATACGTTATGAATAACCTAGATGCAATTTACGATTTT
>JAYRDY010000239.1:0-3131 GCA_041909215.1 Cloacibacterium sp.
CAAAAAGGGGAAATCTAAAAATCAAACGATGAATTGAAAAATAATTTTTGGAAGAAATGGCGAGGAAGGGATTTGAAAATCTCTATTTTATGGGATAAAAATAAAATATTTAAAAAACATACTGTAAAAACTACTGTAATAAATAAATGTTCAAAATTCGCCCCTCTCTCTCGCTCTTTGAATAGCCTCTTCAGAGCTTAGATGATGAACACACATATCAACCAACATTTTAATATCTCTCTCGTTCAAGTAAATATCTTCAATCGAATGAGTACCAATGTTTGATTTAATGCTGTCGTATTGCTCTTTTGTGAGTTGGTTTTTATACTTATCGAGGATTGCTACGCTCTCCTCAAAACTATATACTTCGGGAAAAATTACTTTGGGTGGCATTTTGAACTCCTTTTGCTTACATGTCAATAATTTTACAAAAAGCGATTGTCTGTTTTGAAAGTTTCTAACGCTATAATATAACTTGTGATGACCACAAGAAAGCATTTTGCTCGATAAAATTTTAGGTGTCATTATTATAGCACAATGAAAAGTCTAAAACCTTTTGGGGTGTTGTTTACCTTTACATGTAAGGAGAAAAAGATGAATGAAGAACTTTTAGATGAAGTATTAAGCGGTAAAGCGTTTGAGGGGCTTTCTTTGAAATTACACAAAGAGGGCAAAGACGTTATTTTGCATGCAGATGGAATACCGGGAAACGGATATTATATTATAAAACCTAACAAAAAAGCTTACTTGATAAAATATGACTATACCATAAAAAAAAGCGTTATCGGGCGAGAACTCACTCAAGAAGAGTATAAACTGATAGGCATTGAACACTATGCCTAGTATTTCTCCAAAATATGTAAATACTCGTACGTCGTGTCAGCTTTGTGATTTCTGTTCTCCGTTTTATCGGCTTTAAAACGTTGATAAAGTATCGTTTCTAAACGGTAATTTCCGTAGTTTGACATAATGGTTTTGACATCCTCTTCGCTCATCAATCCTTCATTGTTATAGCTTAAAAAGATATAACGAAAGCGTGCATTCTTAATCAATGCATCAAACGCCGCATGCACCTCTTTTTTCTTGCAATAACGACTTTTCTGATATGCCCTTAAGCCGCTTTTCCCTTTAGGAACAAACGTATCATAAAGAGCAATGGTATTGAGCAAATGATAATTTGCACCGTACTCACGATGATTATAGGGTGGGTCTAGGTATAAAATATCGCCTTCTATCTCTTGGATGAGTGCGTTGCTATCTGCTTGATAGACCGTATGTGAATTGGAATTTAGCTCAAAATGAGCGGGTTCTAAAACCATTTGTTTGTCGGCAGATTTTTTAATATGCTTTAAAAATGCTCCGTAAACAGACGCCGTATTAGCCACTTTATCAGCACTCTCTAATAACGAAGCTAAAAGGAAATAGTACATTCTATCGTCAATAGTACCACACTTTTTCCATTCTTCGATTTGCATACGCATTGCATCAATTTTTTGACCATTTTCATCTTTAAAATATTGTCTACCGCTTTCGCTTCCCATACAATAATGGTTATAAATAAATCCATCTTTTCGTAAAGGCACGGCGTTTAACGCTTCTATAAACGACTCCTTGTCTGCTAGTTCTTCATGATTTTCGATGTAGTTTTTATTGAGCACATAGCTATAAGGTTCTAAATCGTTGCTAATAACTTTTTTGACACTTTTTTTAAACGTTCTTCCGACAATACCTGTACCGGCAAAAAGATCGCAAAAAACTTTTTGTGACAAATCTTGACCGACTGTTTTTTTCATTACCTCATCTATCCACGATAAGAGTTTATATTTTGAACCGATGTAATTCATTATTTCTCTTTTATATCTTTTTCTTTGATAATCTCAAGTGGACTAATATCAAAAAACTTTGCCAATTCCACTACATTACTTTTTATAGGAATAAACTTATCCGATAAAATATTTGATAGTTGAGTTTTTGAAATACCCAAACTATTTGCCAACTCTTGTAATGTTGCAATTTGTTTTTTTGCCATTAGTTCTCTTATTTTAAATTTATCAATTTCTACCAAAATTATATCCTATTTTTCTTTAAATATCAAATATTTTATAAACTATTATTAATTATTTAATGAATTTATCAATTTATTTAATGCTTCTCGCCATTTGTATGGGTCGTACCAAAAACAACCTACACAACCATTTTCATCACTTTGTGAAGTTCCTTGCCAAGTTCTATCTCCAGCATACCAAAACTCAATTCCAGGAAAGTTTCCTCTAATCCCCTCCTTAAAACACTTTTCACATTGTCGTGATTTCCAAAGATTATTATTTCTATTTAATAAAATAAATTTTGCTTTTAATTCAGCATCAGATAAATTATCATTCTTGTCTTCGTTACTATTCCATCTTATTTGAGGAAATCTATGGTCAATTTCTAGTTCCATTGGGCTTAATTTTCTAAGAAATACAGCTTCTTCATTTTGATATAAATCTTTTACTTTTTTTGCAATATTTGGAGTAATCTGAGTTCTAATACTTACATTTTCCAATAGTTCTAAAGTCTTTAATTTTCGATGTGAAGTTGTTTTTTGACAAGTTTTACAAAATATTCTTTTTTCCCATCTTCTAGGTGTTGGCTCTTCAAATTGGATACCTTTTTCATCTCTCCAAGTTTGCCAAGTTTTTGCTTGTCCTGATTGCAATTCACATTTTGTACAATGCCACTTCAAATCTTTTAAAATTTCCCAATCGTGGTGTGATGTTGTATTTTCTTTAAATGGATTACTCATTATCGAGCACCCTTTATTTCTACACTAATTAATTTACCGTGTCCTATACCTTTTTTGTGTTCATCTATGGATGTATCAACTATTGTTCCATCTTCATATACTTTTTTCATATAATATTTACTATTTAAATAACTATCTTCACAAAAATCGTTATAACCATTACTATGTAGATTATTCATTTGAATTTTAGCCGAACACCCATTACTGATATGACTATTTTCAAAATTTTTACCACTCTTTACACCTCTCATTAAAACTCCTTCTTAAACACAAAAATATACTCATGTTTGAAAATATAATAATCACTATTTAAAGCCCTATATCTCCAAATGCCGCCAATACCAAG
>JAYRDY010000240.1:0-3076 GCA_041909215.1 Cloacibacterium sp.
TGATCCTTATGTAGGTTATACATATTATGTAGGTGCTGGAAATTCAGAAGGTTATGGCCCAGCTTATGATGCAGGGTCCTACAATGGTTCATTTGCTAGATCTTCAAATTTGGGGAATGAAAATCTAAAACCTGAGGTGAAAAAAGAATTTGAGATTGGTGTTGATTTAAAACTATTCAATAGATTAAATGCAACATTTACTTTCTATGATAATGAAAATAAAGATTTGCTTATATTCTCTTCTTTAAATCCATCTTCTGGATTTGATTCTAAATTTGGAAATTTTGCAACAATGACCAATAAAGGATTTGAAGTTGAATTAGATTAT
This sequence comes from Cloacibacterium sp., assembly GCA_041909215.1. Taxonomy (GTDB): domain Bacteria; phylum Bacteroidota; class Bacteroidia; order Flavobacteriales; family Weeksellaceae; genus Cloacibacterium. The sequence continues at coordinate 329 of JAYRDY010000240.1, forward strand.
GATATTATCAAAAATCAAAACTTTACATGGAATCTTTATGGTAACTGGTACAGAAATAGAAATATGGTTACTAGTTTAAGTGGTTCAGAGTCAATTCTTCTAAATGGTTTTACAGGTACTTCATCTAGAGCTGTAGAAGGATATGCAATGGGTGCTCTATGGGGGGTTGACTTCTTAAGAGATACTAATGGGAATTTAGTTCTTGATTCTAATGGTTTTGCACAAGCGGATACAACTGAAAAAGTATTAGGAGATCCAAATCCAGATTTTAAAGCTGGTTTAGGAACAAAAATGAAATACAAAAATTTCGGATTAAATATATTGTTTGATGGGTCTTTTGGTGGAGATTTATGGGATGGAACCAATGGAGTACTTAACTATTTTGGGACTGCTGAAGAGACAGGAAATGTTCTTAAACTTACTCAAGCGCAAGCTAGTGCATTATTAAATGCTAGTGGTCAGACAGCTCTTAGTAGAAGTTTTGGTACAGAAAATGGTTTATATCTTGTAAGAGGTAATATTGGTAACTTTGGAGGTGGAGATGTTCTTTTAGATCAAGCTTGGTACACAGGTCTTGGAGGAGGATTTGGTCCAGTTTCTTCACAATTTATCAAAGATGCAACTTGGATTAAGCTAAGACAAATTTCACTAGATTATACTTTGAAAGGAGATTTCTTAAACAGAAATGGAATAGAAAGTTTAAACATAGGGGTTTCTGGTAGAAATCTTTGGTATTGGACTAAAGATGATACTATAGGAGTAGATCCTGAATCTAATTTAACAGGTGGATCTAATGGTAGAGGATTACAATATTTTAACAATCCAAACACTAAATCTTACATCTTCACACTTCAATTAAATTTTTAAAAAATGAAAAAGATTAAATATACATTTTATACATTACTAACGTTAGCTATTATAGGGGTTAGTAATAGCTGTACGAATTTAGTAGACGACGTAACATCTGATCCAGATAATTTATTGACACAAGATGTTGACTCTAAAAACGTTTTACAAGGAGTTTTATTAGATGCACAGTTTTTTCAGACTTCTTCTGGGGTTAGAACTGCTGCTATGTGGTTAAACCAAGCTACTGGAAGTGATAGACAATATGTTACAGTTGAAAACTGGAATAATGCAACAACTGGTGATTTTGATGATACTTGGAGAGTTGGTTTTAATGCTTTCAAATCTGCAAAAGATTTACAAGTAAAAGCAGATAAAGAATTTAACTATAAGCATAAAGCGGTTGGGCAGATTATGGAAGCCTATGCTGTGGGTACGCTTACATCACTTTTTGGTGATATTCCTTATTCTGAATTCGATATTACTGGACAAAATTTAACTCCTAAGTTTGACAAACAAACAGATGTTTATAGCAAATTGCAATTAGTTTTAGATGATGCTATTGCTAATATGGGAAAAGCAGGTAAGTTTGCAGGCGATAAAGATATTTTTTATGGAGGTAGTACTAGTAAATGGATTAAATTAGCGTATTCATTAAAAGCAAGATATTATTTACATGTTAAAAATTACCCGATGGCTAAAACAAATGCATTAATGGGTATAGATAGCGAATCAGGGGACATGGTTGCCAAGTTTGGTTCAGTTTATGGACAATCTTTTAACCCATGGGGTAGTTTTATGGATTATGATAGAGCGGGATATTTAACTGCTGAAAATAGTTATGGTGTTTCTTTATTAAATCCAACCTCATCACAATATAGAGGGAACTCAAAAACTGACGAAACTGCTAGATTTGAATTTAATTATTTCAACGATGATTTTTATTATGGAGTAGGTTGGTCACTTAATTATTTCTCATTAGCAGATGGTTGGGGTGAAGCTGGAAAATTTGGTGTAGATACTAACATGCCATTGGTGACTTACGGAGAGGCTCTTCTAATTGCAGCAGAAGCAGATGCTAGAATTTCTGGAATTTCGGCAGGTGTTACATCTTACAATAAATATCGTCAATTGTTATCAACAGGATACGGATTGACTTCTGATTATTCAGGCAGAGCTCTAATGTATGATGATTATACTGAGGCTGATTTTAATAATGGAGGTTTAGAAAACACTGATGGTAAAACAGCGGTTAATGCACTTTTAAGAGAGATTTATCAAGAGAGATATGTTTATTTCTTAGGATATTTTGAGTCATTTACTGATTTCGGAAGAACAAATAACATTGCTGAGATTAAGCTAAAAAGCTACAATGGAACACCTCAAAGATTTTTATATTCTCAAGTAGAAATTAATGCTAATCCTAATGTTCCATCTCCTCTTCCTAAAGTGACTGATAAAACAACTGTTAATAATTAGGATTTTATTTTAAAACTTATACTGAGGTCAGAATTTCTGACCTCTTTTTTATTTATTATCTTTGCATAAAATATAGAAAATGGATATTAAACAACATATACAAAACTCTATTTCTGAGATTTTAAAAAACAATTATCAAATTGAAAATCTTACTTTAGAAGTTCAACAAAACAAAACAGATTTTGAGGGAGATTTCACAGTGGTTATTTTTCCTTTGGTGAAATTAGCCAAGAAAAGTCCAGATGTTTTAGGAAATGAATTGGGGGACGAATTAAAAAAACAAAACGTAGTAGAAGCATACAATGTAGTAAAAGGTTTCTTGAATTTATCAATCAATAACGAAGCTTTTATTCAGAATTTCAAAGAAATAAAAGCTCAGTTTGATGTAAAGGAAAATAAAAATCAGACCGTAATGGTAGAGTA
>JAYRDY010000241.1:0-3046 GCA_041909215.1 Cloacibacterium sp.
TAAATATTTTTTGACATTGTAAAACATTTTCCAATATTTATTTCCAGAAATTTCGGGATGGGTAAGGTCTTCTCTTTTGATGAAAAGTCTTACTTTTTTCCCGATTGGGATTTCTATGATTGGGATTTTATGTTCGGGGATTTTCATTTTACAAATATATTTTAAACCACAAAAGAGACAAAAGAAAAAAAAGCTCTATTTATCTGAAATTTGAAAATGTGCGGAATTTGCGCCCCGACTTGAGTGAAAATCCTTTTTTGGGCGGCTGAGCTTGTCGAAGCTCGCCCAAAAAAGATTGGGAACGGAAGGCGGAATTTGGCGCCCAAAAAAATTACATTTTATATTTAAAAAAACTCCAAATTTTTCTGGTTTCGAGGTAATTAAGATCTTCTTCCATAGCGTAAGCTTCTCTTTCGAAACTGATATTTCGATAAGCCAAATGTTTGTTTTTGAGCTTTACCAACCAATAATAATATTCTACTACGTACCAAATGTAAAAGAAAATAATGAGCAATTCTAATTGCTGACGGAGATGTATTTTTTCGTGATTGATGAGTATTTTATTATTCTTAAAATCTTTATTGCGTAGGATAATGAACGGAAAAAGGGTTATTCCGTTAACCTTCATTTTGGTTAAAATTTTATGGCTCACAAGAATCATTCAACAAATATAATAAAAGTTAAAACTTGTTTCAGAAAAGTTAAAATTAATGAGCAACTGTTTTTTATTTGTAATTTTATGGAATGAAATTTGATAAAGCTTTAATAGAAAACGTGGATTTTTATTACAACGAACTTGGTTACAGGGTTTTTACTGAAGCTTACCATTTAAAACGTGGGTATTGTTGCAAAAGCGGTTGTAAACATTGTCCTTATGGATATGATAAGAAAACGGATACTTTCAAGAAAAATAATAAACAACAAAATAAATCATAAAAAATGAAGAAATATTTTTTCCTTTTAATGGCATCAGCATTGGTTTTTGTGACTTCTTGTACACCTTTTCAGGTAAGAACAGATTATGCTGAAACGGCAAATTTTTCGGCTTACAAAACCTATCAGTTTAGAGTAGATGATTTGAAATTAAACGATTTAGACAAAGACAGATTGCTCAATGAAATAGCTAAGAACCTGCAATCTAAAGGCTTAACAGCATCTCAAACTCCAGATTTAATTGTAAATCTAAAGGCTTCTCACAAAAAAGTGGAAGATACCAGAATAGATTCTAGCATTGGAATGTATGGCTGGGGAAGACCTTTTGGTTGGGGAGTTGGCGTAAACAGAGCTTGGACAGATTCTTACAACAGTGGTAGCATTGTTATAGATATGATTGATGCTAACACCAATAAATTAGTTTGGCAAGGTATTGGTAGTGGTATTAATGTAGATTCTCCGAAATCTAAACAAAAACAAATTCCTGCAATTGTAGCAGAAATAATGGCAGATTATCCGCCAGTTAAAAAATAAAATTCTTTGAATTTTTATTATAGTTTTATTGATTACGGCGCAAGCAAAGCTTGCGCCGTAATGTTTTTTAATTCAGACAAAAAAAAGCCGAGTTTAACACTCGACTTTCGTTTTTTTTTATTTCCCTAACACTTCTGTAATAGGATTACCAATGCAACCGCTTGGGTTTTCAATCTTAAGGAACTGAGCCAAAGTTGGCGCAATATCCGTCATAAAATAAGGTTTATTGCTCTCTCCTTTTTTCACTCCTGTTCCCATAAAAATTAAAGGAATATGAGAGTCATAAGAATTCCAAACACTGTGGGTGGTTCCTAATTTTGAATAAGGTGGCAACATGCCGTCGTGAGAAATTAATTGTAAATCACCACTTCTCTGCCAATTGTAACCATTAATAATTCTGGTTTTTATAGGTTCTGGAATTGCAGCTTCAGCAGTTTTTTCTAAATCTACTACATACAAAACGGTAGGATCTGCTTTAAGAGCTTTTAAAGTCTCAGCCTTCACTTTATCAATATCAATATTTTTTTCTTTAATTAAGTTATGATTGAAATATACTTGATAATTATCAACTCCCCAAATCATATTCTCTTCTCCAAATTTTTCTTTCAACAAAGTATTAAGTTTTTTTTCTGCATCTACACCAAAGAAGCCTGTTTGCATTTTATTGGCTTCCATATAACCTTCTGAATGCGCTGCACCATGGTCTGCAGATAAGAAAACCAAATAATTACCTGCTCCCACTTTAGCATCTAACATTTTGAAAAAACTTGCCAAATCTCTGTCTAATCTTAAATAAACATCTTCTACTTCAATAGAATTTGGCCCGAATTTGTGCCCTGCATAATCAGTAGAAGCAATGTTGATGGCTAAGAAATCTGATTCTGCATTTCTTCCCATATTATAACCATCAATAGCTGCTTCAGCGAATTTCAAAGTTAAAGTATTGCCGAAAGGGGTATATCTTATATTGTCTTTTTTGGTTTCGTAATCTGCCGCAAGATTTTGGTAAGGGAAAGTTGGCGTTTTAGCACTTCCTAATAAACCTTCCCAAGGACTGTTATCAGCGGTAGATTCTGTATATTCAGCAATAGGAAGAAGTGTATCCCAACCATTTGCAACAAGATTCGAAGGTATTTTTTTAGCATTGAAATCTTTAACCCAAGAAGGCAAATCATTCATATAATAAGAACTGGTGATGAAATTCCCTGAAGAATCATCAAACCAAAAAGCTCCCGTTGGATTATGCCCCGCTGGTAAAATAGAGGCTCTATCTTTAAGAGAAACACCAACCACTTTTGAACGGAAATTGGTTGAAATCCCTAATTGGTCTGTAATGGTAGTACTCCAAAGATTACGTGGAGAATGCTGTCCTGTTTTCTTGTTATCACTTCCAATTGGTGTTACTGTGGTATCTGTAGTACAATATACATTTTTACCTGTTGTTTTATCCGTCCAATCATTACCAGCAATTCCGTGGATTGATGGAACCGAACCTGTATAGATAGAAGTATGCCCAAGTGCTGTAACTGTAGGAATATAAGGAATCATTACATTATTGAAGGAATATCCTTGGTTTAAT
>JAYRDY010000242.1:0-3046 GCA_041909215.1 Cloacibacterium sp.
CCTGCTCACTTTCCCAATCAAAGATATTTGTATTTAAAAACTCATCTTCATTATGTTCGAGTGCTGGAAATTTTTCAAGAATATCAGATTCAACCAGAGAATTACCACAACGAATATTGTTCCCAACACCGTTTAATATTTTATTGCCGAAAAGCCCAATTTCATTATATGATTCAAGATATTCAGAGGTGTCAATTATTTTTAAAGACAAGGACATTTTAGCAACTTCGACAGCCTCGGGGTCAATATCAATACCGAAAATACAATTGTCCATAATGGCTTTCTTACCCAATACATTGACAATTACATCATCATTTGTAACAACAAAATATTTTTGAAAATCAGGGTGATTTGATATAAAAAATAATTCTCGGAAAATTTCCTCGATATAGTCATATACCTCAATAGCAAAAACACCACTTCCACAAGCTATGTCTAAAATCTTTTTATCAAAAAGAGCTTCAATTCCTTCTTCTAAAAGTTTTTGTTTTGGAATAGTTCTTCTGATAATTTCTTGAACAATATATTGAGGTGTACTTACCGCACCTTTAGTTTTTAAATATTCGCTTTTGATTTCGTCTTTTACCTCGTTGTTTTCAATCAGAAGTTTTTTAGACAAGAAAATTTCGTAAATATCGCTAAGTACCTTTGTTGGTATTACATCAAAACGATATGGAGACGGATAGTAAATAACCTGTAATAGCTGGTCGAAAACATCGTTTGAAATCTCGATTTCGTGAATTGCATTTATACGGTCAAATAAAGGTCCGTCATAATGTTCAAAGAAGTCGAAATAAGATGAATTTTTAAATTCATTCCAAAATCCATTTTCTTTGAATGATAACAATAATCCTTCTTCTTCAATTTTTCGAGCTTCACATACCCGAATAAATAAAATTCTGTTGATGATGATTTGAACAATGTAGCTAAGATTTGCTGAATTGTTTCTTATATAATCCGCATTGTTGTTTAGAATGTCCGTAGCTAAAGCTAAGCGAAAATCAGAAAGCTGTTGGGCAAATTTAAAATCAGGTGTTATTTTTTCAACGTAACGATTTCCTTGAAAAGAAGAAGAATAAATCTCATTAAGTTTACCTTTGTAAATATTTTCTTTAAGAAGATGTGCTTCTAAAACTTCAAATTTATCAATGTAATCATCAAGTGTAAAATACAGTCTGCCTAAATTGGCTTTTTGTCCTCTTTCAGGTGTATAAGTACAATCGTAAATTGCAAATTCTTCAAAATTTGAAATGAAAGCACAAGGAGCTAAAATAGACCAACCGTAAGATTTTATTTGAAAAGCGGCTTCCGCATCGTCAAGAATTTTTACAGAAATATCTTTTGCATCAAGAAATGTCAATTTCTGTCTTGCGACTTTGAAAGAATAATCAGGTCGGGTGTTTTGTGAGCCAATTCCTTTTAGTTTTTCTTTTTCAGCTTTTGATAAAACTTTTTCCTGAAGAATTTGAGCGGTATCCCGAACGTCCCAATCAAATATGGCTAATAATTCATTGAGCCAAGTTCTGATTGTTTCTTCCGAAGTTAAATCGAGTTTGCCTTGCTCTTTGAACTTATTGTATTCAGCAATGAGTTCAGCTAATTTTTGTTTACGTTGTTCTGAACTCATTTTTTATTCTTTTTTGTTTGATATTTGATTTCTTCTTCTGCTGCAATTAAAATGTCTTTGGCATATTTTTCATCTGCAAGTTGATACGCAACTTGTCGGCTCATAAATGCAATAACAAGTTCTTTTTCGTCCACGTTGAAAGTCTTAGCAATTATTGGGAGCATTTGCCTATTTACGGGTCTTTCTCCACGTTCTAATTTACTCAATGTACTTTGGTCTATATCGAGCAAAGCCGCAAGTTTCCGTAAAGGCATTTCCGCCTTTTCTCTAAGTTGTCTAATATGGTCGCCTAAGTTTTCTATTTGCATTTTGAAAATTATTTCTTGACATTCGTGTCAAATTTAGCTAATTATTTTAGTTCCACAAGTTTTTTTTGTCGGATTTGTAAATCGTCAGCAAAAAGTGTACTGATTTAGTTCAGAACTAAGATAGTGTTTTCATGATAAACAGAATAAAAAATAATTTTTTAAACCAAAACATCTTCAATAATCTTGTCTAGTTTTGCATCCGGAAGAGAATTAAGATAAGACATTGTTGAGTTAATATCCTTATGTCCAAGTGCTTCTCGAATGATGTCAATTGAAATATTATTGAACTTTAAAGCTGTTGCAAAAGAATGTCGTGCACAGTAATAAGTGATGTTTTTCTTTATGCCTAAATTTTTCATAATGTTTTTGAGATATGGATTCACGTAAACTTGTAGGTATTTTGCAGTTTTATTTTTCACATATCCAACTTCATTATTGTTGTCTTTAAGAATATTAAAAATAAATTTTGAATCAGCATCCGATTTATAATCTTCAATAATTTGTTTGCTCGTATCAGTCAATTTAAAGCTTACAGGAACACCAGTTTTAGTTCGAATGTAATTGATAGAGTCATTATAAATCGCAGTCTTTTCTAATTTTAACAAATCAATGAAATTGATTCCACGACTGTAATAACTGAAAAGGAAGATGTTTTTCGCGAATTTTTCATAATGATCTTCCGATTCATAATTGAGAAGAGCTGTGATTTCATCTTGACTAAGATATTCCTTTTTGCTTGTACTTTTTACTCCAGAAATTTTATATTCTTTAAATGGATACTGAGATTCTTTAATGATTTTGGATTTAATTGCCATATTAAAAATATAACGAATCGTTCTCAATCTCATACCGATAGTGGCGGGTTTATTGCCTTTAATTACACAATAGTTTTCGTATTTTTTAAGTGTTTGAAAAGTAAGTTCGTTAAAGCCTATATCTTTTTTACCAAAAAAAGTTTGCAAAGATTGAAGGGTTTGTTTTTCAATTTTAGCTGATCCTATTTTATCTGTGGATTTTAAAATTTCAGTATTTTCTGTAATAAATTCTGTGAAAGTTTTGGTCTTTCCTTTTCCCTTATCAGACTTTATTCGATTTATTAAATCGGGTAGAG
>JAYRDY010000243.1:0-3015 GCA_041909215.1 Cloacibacterium sp.
TTTTCCGGTAGATGAAAATCCGTCAATAGCAATAACTGGTTTTTTGTTCATGCTACAAATTTCGTTAAAGTTTTTTGAATTTGAAAATTACTAAAAGAAAAACCTTTTTGTGGTTGCTGAGTTTATGGGAGATTAAAAGAGTTGAAATTTATATTTTTTGAAGATTATTTTTTGAAAAATGAGTGGTGGAGTAATTACTTATTTTAGCTTTGTATTTCTATTTGAGTTCATATAATTTGTTGTCAAAGTCCTCGAATAAGAATACTTTGTCAAATTTAGTCGTTAATTCTATACTTAGCAATTCGTTTACCTCAAACGAACTTTGTCCTACACTACCGATTATTAAAACTAACCATTGTGGTAAACCCGTATTATGTCTGTAAATAGAAACTTTACTTTCTTTCTTCAAAATATGTTCAATAATCAAGTCCTTTGTTATTGTCTTTTGCCAATATGCTCCAAAATTTGGGTTAACACTTTTTTTTGTATGCCTCATTTTGTGAGCCTCTTTTACAATACTATTCTCGGATAATTCACCAGTCAAGATAAAATGTTTAACTAATTCCGTTAATAGTGTAATCAACTCGTTTTTTTTATTTATTTTAAAACTCAAATTGTCTTTCAAAAATAAATTAACGAGGACATCTGGAATAGAACTGTCATTTTCTAGGTTCACTTCAACTTTCTCACAAATATTTTTATAAAATCCTTCTTCAGATTTAGCTTTCGTGTCTAGAATCAATTCGTGTTCAAGTCCGAACTTTATATCACCATTCGATATAATGAAGTCTGGTTTTTCGATAATTTTGGTAATTTCAAAGTCATTGAAGTATGTCGCCAATAATTTTCCGATTTGACATAACTCTAGAATTTTCTGTTTGTTGTCGTTATTGCTCTTGTCAAGTCCTTTGAGATGGGAATTGATTTTCAAACCAAGTCGGCTATGAATTTCATTAAATTTTAAGTTGTGTTGTAGCTGTCTCATAATATTACCCTGATTGAAAAGGCTTTTCGAACTTAACTAATCCAAATATACAAAAGTTTTATGTAATTATGATTTCGGAATCTAGATATCTCTGCTTCATGTCAGTCTCGTGTCAGTCTCGTGTCAATCCCGTGTCAATCTCGTGTCAATCTCGTGTTATTAAAAAGCCTGAATATGTTTTTATTTTTAAAGATTGTTGATGAATAAGATTTATATTTTTAAAATTTCTTTCAATAAGTTTTCTAAAATCTAAAGTCTCAAAATGATTTCATTATCAATGTTTTAACGAATTGTTAATCTTGTATCTTCATACTTCCATCTTCCAATTTTTTTCACTACTTTTGCACCTTCAAAAAATATATATGCAAAATATCAGAAACATCGCAATTATTGCCCACGTAGACCACGGGAAAACCACATTGGTAGACAAAATTATCCATGCTACTAATGTTTTCAGAGATAATCAAGAATCTGGAGATTTAATTATGGATAATAACGATTTAGAAAGAGAAAGAGGAATTACCATTCTTTCTAAAAATATTTCGGTTACGTATAAAGATACTAAAATTAATGTAATCGACACTCCTGGTCACGCCGATTTTGGTGGTGAAGTAGAACGTGTTCTTAAAATGGCTGATGGTGTATTGTTATTGGTAGATGCTTTCGAAGGACCTATGCCACAAACTCGTTTCGTTTTGCATAAAGCTTTAGAATTAGGGCTTAAACCTATTGTAGTTATCAATAAAGTTGACAAAGAAAACTGTCGTCCAGACGAAGTTCACGACAAAGTTTTCGATTTGTTTTTTGCACTAGATGCTACCGAAGAGCAGTTAGATTTCCCTACTTTCTACGGTTCTTCTAAACAAGGTTGGTTCAATACTTCTTTAGAACAAACAGATAATATTTTACCAATTCTTGACGGAATTTTACAATACGTTCCAGCTCCGAAAGTAGAAGAAGGAAACCTTCAAATGCAAGTTACATCACTAGATTATTCTTCGTTTTTAGGAAGAATTGCCGTTGGTAAAGTAACCAGAGGTTCTATCAAAGAATCTCAATGGATTGGTTTAGCACAAGAAAATGGCAATATTTTAAAAGGAAAAGTAAAAGAATTATACGTTTTCGAAGGATTAGGTAAGAAAAAAGTAACCGAAGTACAAGCTGGTGATATCTGTGCTGTAGTAGGTTTTGATGCCTTCCAAATTGGTGATACTTTCGTAGATTTAGAAAATCCTGAACCATTAACAAGACTTTCTATTGACGAGCCTACGCTTAATATGACGTTCTCTATCAACAATTCTCCTTTCTTCGGTAAAGATGGTAAATATGTAACTTCTAATCACTTGAAAGAAAGATTAGAAAAAGAATTAGAAAAAAACTTAGCATTAAGAGTAGAGCAAACCGAAGATGCAAACACTTTCCTAGTTTTTGGTAGAGGTATTCTTCACTTGTCGGTTCTTATTGAAACAATGAGAAGAGAAGGTTATGAAATGACGATTGGACAGCCACAAGTTATTCTTCACGATGTTGATGGAGAAAACCACGAACCTTACGAAAGTTTAGTAGTAGATGTTCCAGACGAATACGCTTCTAGGGTAATCGATTTGGCTACCCAAAGAAAAGGAGATCTTCACATTATGGAAACCAAAGGAGAAATGCAACATTTAGAATTCGAGATTCCTTCAAGAGGTTTAATCGGATTGCGTTCTCAAATGCTTACAGCAACTGCAGGTGAAGCAATTATGGCGCACCGTTTTACAGATTACAAACCTTTCAAAGGAGCAATTCCGGGTAGAAATAACGGAGTTTTGGTTTCTAAAACGCAAGGTCCTTGTACAGAATATTCTATCGCAAAATTACAAGATAGAGGTAAATTTTTTGTAGATCCGGGCGAAGAAATCTATGCAGGAATGATTATTGGTGAACAAAATAAACCAGGAGATTTGGTAGTAAATATCGTAGAAGCAAAACAGCTAAACAATATGCGTGCTGCTGGTAAAGATAAAGACGGAAACATTGCTCCAAAAATC
>JAYRDY010000244.1:0-2979 GCA_041909215.1 Cloacibacterium sp.
GCGAAAGAGATTTCCAAAAAGAACTTGAAAAAGTGAAAGAAACAGAAGGAAAGATGAAGCGTGGAAAAATCTATGATTGGGAAGATTTCGGTTTTGATCATCTCACTTATGATGAAGTTCACAACGCAAATCATATTGTTGGAAAAGTTAAAATCGAAGACCGCAGATTTGCTTCAGACTTCAGAAGCCAAAATCAACAAACTTCAAAGTTGGGAATCAATACTTGGATGGCTGCACAATACATTCAAGATAAAAACGATGGCAGAAATGTTACTCTTCTTTCAGCAACGCCTTTTACCAATAAACCTTTAGAATATTACTCAATCCTTTCATTAATTGCCAATAAACGACTTGAAGAATCAGGATATTTTAATGTGAATACTTTCTTTGAAACCTTTATGGAGGCGGACAATGATATGGAGATTGATGCAAAAGGTGATGTGAAATTTAAAGCCAATGTCAGAAGATTCAAGAATAATTCTTTGTTTCAACAGCTTCTATCTGAATTTATTGATATTAAAGGGGAAGAAGACAATCCAGAACTGAAACGCCCTAATAAAATTAATAAAGAATATAAAATTGAGCAGAATGATTTAACGAAGGAACAATACGATTTGCTTAATGAGAGCTTTAATGAAATTCAAAAAGGAGCAATTCTTACTCATATTCTTAACGCACGTCTGATTGCAATTTCCCCATATTTATCACCTTACTATGATGACGAAAATCCGTCATTAAAAGAATTTATTGAAAATTCTCCAAAGTTGAAGCAAACGATGGATTTAATCCAGCAGAATAAAAAAGATATTCCTGAATCTGGACAAATTATTTATTCTGAATTGGCGGTGGCAGAGTTTCCAAAACTCAAAGAATATCTCATTCAAGAAATTGGTTACAAACCAGAAGAAATTGGAATTATCACGGGAGCAACAAATAAAAATCAAAGAATTACTATTCAAAATGATTTTAATACTGGAAAAATAAAGGTAGTGATTGGAAGTGAGGCTATTCAGGAAGGAATGAATCTTCAAGAGAATACAACGGATATTTATATGCTTTCTTTGCCTTATAATTTCACTTCTTTACGACAAGTGGAAGGACGAGCTTGGCGACAAGGAAATAGAAATGAAAATGTACGAATCAATTTTATGTTGACTAATGATAGTATTGATGTTTTTATGCTTCAAAAATTGCAATCTAAACAAGCAAGATATTTGGAAGCGATGAAAAAAGGTGCAGATGTTTTGGATGTTTCTGATATAAGTACGCAAGAGCTAAAAACAGCCATCATCACTAATCCTGAAACCCGAGCGAATATTGAAATTGAGTTGATGAAGAAAAAAATTGAAAGTGAGAAAAATAAGCACCTTGCAGATATTGCTTTTGTTTTGAGAAAACATCAGGATTTTTTAAAGCTACAAGAAGAAGTCACCAAAGCTCAGAATAATTATAACAGAATTCTTGGTTATTCTAAAGAAGAAGGAGAAAATGCGGAATATTGGAAAAACCAATTACCGTTTTATCAAAAGACAATTCATTTAGCTAAAGAAAAAGTACAAGAGGAAGTTGAGTATTTATTGCAAAAGGGAGTTAATGTATCTGAAATAGAAAACAAAAAAGTAGTAACCGAAAATAAAATTGAAGAATTGGATAAAAAGTTGGAGGATTTGGCTGAGATCAAAAAAAATTTAGTTGCTAAATATAAATTAGAAAAAGAGGAACAACTCAATGCTAATGAGACTAAGAATTATATGAAAGAACGGGAATCGGAAAACTATAGTCTTTTTAGAAAATCAGACTTTGATTTATCCAAACAGAATTATGCTGGAAAAAATGATAATTCAATACCAATCAATATAGTCCAAGAACAAGCGGTTTTTTCTCAAAGGAAAAGATAATTATTTACAATTATTTAAGTAAAATTGTTAATGTTTATTAACTAAACCCGTTGTGCATTATGAATTAAGTGAGATAAAAGTTGTTCATTTGATTGAAAATCAGTAAATTGAATTAACCACAAAACATTTACAATGAACAACTTAGACGCAAATTACAAAAGAATTTTGGAAGTATTACGAAAAATATCAAATGAAAATTTATTGTCTTATCAAAGACGAACGCCAAAATTAAAAGATTTGGAGCTAATAAGTCTTGCTTTAACAGCTGAATTTATGGGTATTGATAGTGAAAACCATCTTTTTAGGCAAATTCCCAAAACAATAAAATGTAAGATAGAACGAAGTGTTTATAATCGTCGTAAACGTAGATTGGCAAATTCAATCAATGATTTACGTATGAAAATTGCTAAAAGTTTTAATGAATTTGAGAAGTTTTTCATTATTGACAGTATGCCTGTAGAAGTTTGTAAACTTTCTAGAAGTAGCACTTCAAAAATATGTAAAGATGTTGATTATTGCTATCCAAACAGAGGTTTTTGTGCTTCACAACAAATGCACTTTTATGGCTATAAACTTCATGCGGTTTGTTCGGTAAATGGTGTTTTTCAAAGTATTGATTTGAGTCCCGCTTCTGTACATGACATCCATTACTTAAAGGATATCAAGGAACAATTATCTGACTGTACTCTGCTCGGTGACAAAGGTTACTTATCCGCTGAAATTCAAATTGACTTGTTCAACTATGCAAATATAGAACTAGAAACTCCGAAAAGAATGAATCAAAAAGATTATAAACCACAATTTTATTTATTCAAAAAACAGCGAAAGAGAATCGAAACATTGTTCTCACAATTGTGCGACCAGTTTATGATTAGACGTAATTACGCTAAAACTTTTGAAGGTTTCAAAACTAGATTATTATCTAAAATAACGGCTTTAACAGTTGTACAATTTATCAACAAAGAATATTTCAATCGAAATATCAACAACTTAAAAGTAAGTATTCTTTAAAATGCACAACGGGTTAACTAATATTTTATTTAGTTTTGCAAAATATTATCTTATATTTAAAAGCAAAAAT
>JAYRDY010000245.1:0-2970 GCA_041909215.1 Cloacibacterium sp.
CCCATTATACACAAACTGGTTCTTTTTACCATTTCTGTATTCATAACTGCTTCCTTGGTTAATAGAAAATAGTAAACCAAGGCTAGAAGTATCATTTACTCTAAATTTTTGAGCAGTAGTAAAACCTATGCTAGTATTAGGTAAAGATTTCACCATATCTACATTCCAAGAATCTTTAAAAGAATGAATAGATTCATCCTTAGTAAATTGATAGTTTTCTGGGATGTATCCTCTAACTTCTGATGGTAATTTACGATCTTCTGAATTGAGACCTATATAACCTTTCATGGTATTAGCGTTTTCAGAAATTCTGAAATTTCTAAAGCTACTTACGGAATTTACACCTACCGAAAATTCTACTTTGCTGAAAGGCTTTTCGTAAGTAAGTGTTTCTATATCAAATGTTGCTCCTGCAAAATCTGCATATAAATTAGCGTTGAAAGTTTTGTAAATATTTAATTTACCTACCACATCTGTAGGAAATTGTTTTAGGGCAATAATTTTTTGGAAAGGGTTATTAGATGGAGAACCTAAATTATTGATAAGTAGCGTATTGTATCTTTCTTCTAAGCCGCGTACAAAAATTCCTCTTCCATCTACAGTGTTTATTCCTGTCACTTTAGTAAGACCTTGTTCTACATTCGAAATTCCTTTTCTGGAAATTTCTTCTGTTCCCATACTTTGCTTTTGGATGATGGCTTTTTTCTGTTCTACTAATATAGCACTTTCAGATTTTTTATTGGTAGTAGCTTTTAGTTGTACGCCTTCTATAACTTTTTCATTTTTGGTTTTTAACGAATCTGATTTAGTTACTTGAGAGAAAACCACTTGTTGCGAAGCCATTAAAAATAGGGCAGCTAAACTTATTTTTCTAGAATTCATTTCTTTCTTCTTATTTGCCGCAAAGAAATAACCATTTTTATGATCTGCTGGTTTAGGTAATTTTAATTAATATTTAAATAAATTTTAATAAAATATTGGCAATATTAATTAATTGTAAATTTTAATTTTTAATAAAAATTGAATGTTTTTTTTACTAATTTTGAGAGGTTAAATAGTATTGATGAAAGAGAAAAAGATTCTTTTAATAGATGATGAACAGGATATTTTAGAAATCCTTTCATACAACCTCAAGAAAGAAGGTTACCAAGTTTACACAGCGAACAATGGTAATGAAGGTATTGCCAAAGCGAAAGAAATTATTCCTGATTTAATTCTTTTGGATGTAATGATGCCAGAAAAAGACGGTATAGAAACTTGTCAGGAAATGCGTCAGATAAAAGAACTCCAAAAAACTCTTATCGTTTTTCTATCGGCAAGAAGTGAAGAATTTTCTCAATTAGCAGGTTTTGATGCAGGTGCTAATGATTATATTGTGAAGCTGATAAAGCCAAAAGTTCTTATTTCTAAAGTTAACGCACTTTTACAGCTCACAACACAAGTAGCAGAACAATCTAAAGTAATAAAAATTGGTGAATTGGTAATTGATAAAGACAATTTTAAAGTCACCAAAAACGGAGAAAATTTCTTATTACCCAAAAAAGAGTTTGATTTGCTTTATCTTTTAGCTTCTAACACCCAAAAAGTTTTTAAAAGAGAAGAAATTCTAGACAAAGTTTGGGGGAATGATGTCATCGTAGGAGAAAGAACCATTGATGTGCATATTAGAAGGCTCAGAGAAAAATTAGGAGACGACACTATACAAACGCTTAAAGGGATAGGCTATAAATTAGTGTTCTAAAAAAATAATATCTTTAATTTAAAACAATATCCTTCAAAAAAAGTGAAGGATTTTTCGCATGAGAATCCATCGCCTTTCGTTATTTGCGGCAGTAATTCTTACCATAGCAATGGCTACGGTAGCCTTATTGTTCAATCATTTTCAACTCACATATCCAGAAAGTACCAATCGGTTTTATTTCTATTTGTTTTTAAGCATACTCATCATTACGCTTATTAACTATTTTGTTTTAGAGTTTTTATTCAACTCTTATGGTAAAAAACAGATCAAAAAAATATCAGACATTTTACCAGAAGAAATCGTACAAGAAGAAGAAAGAGTAGATTTTAAAGAACTCGGAGAAAGAATACAGAAAAATGTAACCGAAATTGATGTGCTCAAACAAATGGAAAATTACCGAAAAGAGTATATGGGTAATGTTTCTCATGAGATGAAAACACCTCTTTTTTCCATACAAGGTTATTTATCTACTTTAATTGATGGCGGAGTAGAAAATTTAGAAATTAGAGACAAATATCTCCTAAGAATTGAAAATTCTGTAGAACGATTGCTGAATATCGTTAAGGATTTGGACATGATTAATAAGTACGAAAGTGGCGAAATTTCTATCGTAAAAACCAAATTTGATATTTATCTTCTCATTAAAGAAGTTTTTGATTTGTTAGATCTAGAAGCGCAGAAAAAACACGCCAAATTGGTGCTGAAATCTCCCAATAATCATGTTTTAGTGTTGGCAGATAAGCAAAAAATATCACAAGTGCTTATTAATTTGGTATCGAATGCAATAAGTTACGCAAACCGAGAAAATGCAGTAATAGAAATCAGTACAAAACCCATGGGTAATTTAATAGAAGTTATGGTTAAGGATAACGGGATGGGGATTAAGCCAGAAATTTTGCCCAGAATTTTCGAAAGATTTTACAGAGTAGAAAGCAGCAGAAACAGAAAAGATGGTGGCTCTGGTCTAGGCTTAGCCATCGTAAAACACATACTAGAAGCACACCAACAAACCATTACCGCAGAAAGCCAATATCTGGAAGGTACCACTTTTAGATTTTATTTAGAAAAAGCTTTGTAGATTCAATAAATTCTGTAAATTGGCTCAATAAAACGCTAGGAATGTAAGAAAAACTTTTTTTAATAAAAATTTATTTTTTTTAGAAAGTCAAATTTCTTTTGTTTTATCTTTGTAGCCGAAATGATGAGTTCATAATCAATAAAAACACTTT
>JAYRDY010000246.1:0-2968 GCA_041909215.1 Cloacibacterium sp.
CGAAAACATTTGTCATTTAAGAGAAAATTCTCTTAAACCTAAAAATCTCGATTTTATGGCATCTAATATCAATACATTAGTGCATATGGTAGATAAAGTAGGTGGGCTTACTATTTTACCAGAACTAGCTGTTTCTCAGCTTTCTGATGAGCAAAAAACCAAAATACATCGTTTTAAAAAACCTTTCCCAAGTAGAGAAATAAGCCTTATTTATTACAAGCCAACATACAAGCAAAAAATTATAGATGAGTTGGTAACTTCTGTGAAAGCCTCAGTAAGATTAAAACTAAACTATTACACCCATCCAGAAGATTTTGTAAATGTGAAACCAGAATAATAAAAGAAAGCTCTTCAGAATTTTGAAGAGCTTTTTTCATAACTATTTTGTAGTTAGAAAAATACTCTGTAATTTTGTATCTCAAATTTAAGAGGAAAAATTTGGACTGATTGCAACCTCAATAAAAAATGCTAAAACAGAAATATTCTTTTTTAGTCTGGGGCTTTCTCTCCTTTTTTTTCTTTTAAAAAAAATAATTTTTTAACTGAAAAAATAACAATATGCCTTATTTATTTACCTCTGAATCTGTTTCAGAAGGACATCCAGACAAAGTAGCAGATCAAATTTCAGATGCACTGATTGATCACTTTTTAGCATACGATAAAAACTCAAAAGTAGCTTGTGAAACTTTAGTGACAACAGGTCAAGTCGTGTTGGCTGGTGAAGTAAAATCTGAAGCTTACCTAGATGTGCAAAGTATTGCAAGAGAAGTAATTAATGGTATTGGTTACACCAAAGGAGAATACATGTTTAATGGTGATTCTTGTGGAGTAATCTCTGCAATCCACGAACAATCTTCAGACATTAACCAAGGCGTTGATAGACAATCTGGCGAATCTTTTGAAGAAAAAGCTAATGCACAAGGCGCAGGAGACCAAGGGATGATGTTCGGTTATGCAACCAACGAAACCGATAATTATATGCCTCTGGCACTAGATTTAGCGCATTCTATCCTAAGAGAGCTTTCTGCTCTCAGAAGAGAAGGTAAAGAGATTACTTATTTAAGACCAGATGCTAAATCACAAGTAACAATTGAGTATTCTGATGATCATAAACCGCAGAGAATAGATGCTATTGTAGTTTCTACTCAGCATGATGATTTTGCTGATGACGAAGAAATGTTAGCAAAAATCAGAAAAGATATTGTGGAAATCTTAATCCCGAGAGTGAAGGCTCAGCAAAAACCTGAAATTCAGGCATTATTTAATGACCAAATTAAATATCATATCAACCCAACTGGTAAATTTGTAATTGGTGGTCCACACGGTGATACAGGTCTTACAGGTAGAAAAATCATCGTAGATACTTACGGCGGAAAGGGCGCTCATGGTGGTGGTGCTTTCTCAGGAAAAGATCCTTCAAAAGTTGACAGAAGTGCTGCTTATGCTACCAGACATATTGCTAAAAATCTAGTTGCAGCAGGTGTTGCAGATGAGGTTTTGGTACAAGTTTCTTATGCAATTGGTGTTGCAGAACCTTGCGGATTGTTCATTAATACTTACGGAACTTCTAAAGTAGGAATTAACGATGGTGAGTTAGCGAAAAAAGTTCAGGAATTGTTTGATCTTAGACCTTATGCTATTGAGCAAAACTTGAAATTGAGAAACCCAATTTATCAAGAAACTGCAGCTTACGGACACATGGGAAGAGATTATTACGTAGCGAGCAAAACTTTTAACAAAGGACAAAAAAATGAGCTTACCGTAGATAATCTTGAATTTTTTACATGGGAAAAGCTTGATAGAGTAGATGATATTAAAAAAGCTTTTGGGCTGTAAAAAGTATTAATAGATAAAGATAAACCGTTCATTTATGAGCGGTTTTCTTATTTTTACACAAAATTAAAAATGATGATTTCAAAAAAATATTTATTGTTATTGTTTCTCCTGAGTTTTTATTTCTCCAAAGCACAAATTACTACGCATACAAGTGTTTTTGCGGGATATCAATATCAAAACCAAAGTTTCGGTGAATTAGGCACTCGTTTTATCTTCTTGAAAAAAGATGATGTTTTGTACAGACTTTCTGCTTCGGCTTTAGTAGGCTCAGTTCATCATAAATTGGCTGTTTTACCTAAATTACAAGGAGATGTATTGTTAAATTTTAGTAAAAATGACGACATTAAACATGCTTATTACTTTCTTTTAGGAGCGGAAGCCACCAATAAATATATAGCACCAAAGACAGGGATTTCTCTGTTTGGGATAGTAGATTTAACGGCGGGTTATGCTTTTAATTATGGTGATAAATTTATTAACGGTAAGGAATTAAACGGTCTGAATTTAAATTTTACTCTTAACATTCCTTTAGTCGTGTTTCAGAAATAAAAAAATGACAATGATTTTTTAGTAAATCATTGTCATTATTTTACAGGAGTGAGTTATTTGATGTTTAAGGCTTCCAAAAAGTCCATTTAGAACCGTTGAAAACAGCCAATCTTTTCGCTCCATTTTTATTGATGTAAACCAACATCCTAGGTGCGGGATCTGTAATATTATCGGTGCTTTCTACCATGGGTGAAACCATCGCTTTGCTGCTTGATTCTAAGGTAAGTACTGCTTGAGCATTTCTTCTGAAATTATTATTAATAGCAAATCAAATTCTTTATGAGCTGTTTGAGAAAACTCAACATTTTGCCCCATTTCAAAATTTAATAAAAAGAGATTGGCTTTAAGAAGTAGATAGATTGCATATAATTATAGTGAAAAATACTTTTTTAATACAATCAATATAGTTCCAAAATATTTAAGAAAATGTTTTATTTTACAAATAAAATAAGTGAAATTATGATTATGATATAATCTGATATGTTTTTTAATATATTAAACCCGTAGTGCATTATAAAAAAGGTTACTCATAATACGAAAATTTCGTATATTGTATTGATTATCAATCTAATACGTTATGAAT
>JAYRDY010000247.1:0-2940 GCA_041909215.1 Cloacibacterium sp.
TAAAATTCTTATCATCTAATAATTGTAATTAGTTCAGTATTTGAGTTCTTATTTATTCGTTTATAAACATTAAAGTAAATGATATGAGTATGAAAAGTCACGGTTAGAAATCTACGCTATCGGGAGTTGTAAAGTCGTGAATTTGTAAAATCGTGAATTTGTAAAGTTGTGAAGTTGAAATATTTTGCCTTTTGAAGAGATTCTTCACTATGCTTCGCATCGTTCAGAATGGCAGGATTCTGTTTTGTAGTCACGGATTAAAAATCCGCGCTATCGGGTTTTGGGACTTTAGAATGTTAAAAAAACACTAAAAGTTTGAGGCTTCGGAGTGAATGTTTTTATTTTATTATTGGACAAAGATTTCAATTCTGGCAACGGGAAAAGTATTGCCGAAGAAGCGGGCTTATTATAACAAAAAGTTCAAAAAAAGCACTTCCCGAAGCAAAAATTTTTCCCTTTTCAAACTTACAAATTTCTTTGGAAAAGGGAAAAATTATTGCGACTATTTTCACCAAACGCTCAAAGAATTCCTTCAACCCCGCTTTTTTGGCAATACGATGTTAGCAGAAGGTCTTTGTTAGAGTTTTTTTATTATTTGTTCTTTTGTTCTGTCTTTTAGAATAATAGTTTTTTCGGGGATTAATTTATTTGGTTCAATTTTTCCCGCAGGTCTAATCCATTCCTTTACTCCAAAAAGAAAATCAAGATTGGTATTTGGAGTTGTAAATTTTATGAGTTCTCCAAAATGATTAGGGTGTCCTCTGTCAGGAATTTCGCCCACAACTTTTGCTAATTTATTGTCCAAAACTGTTACTGCAAACATCATTGCACTTGAAAATGTATTTTTTCCTACAACAACATAAGTTTTTCCTTTAAATTGGTAAGGATTTTTTTCAGGTTTTCTCGTTTGAGAAAGCATTGGCAAACTTTCCCCATTTTTTAAATTTTCGTAGTTGGGATAGTTTTTTCCTAACGATTTTAAAAAGTCAGAATATTCTTGGCTTTTTTTCCAAGTTCCTTGATACGTTTTATACGGCTTATCTGAAAAATAAGTAATAAGCAAGTCACCGATTGCAGAATTTCCTCCGCCATTATTGCTTACATCAACTACTAATTTCTTAATGTTTTCTTTTTTGACTTGGGTAAAAATACTATCTAATTTATTTTTCCAAACATCTTTTGAAAAAGTTCGGTCGTCAAATGCGTTTATTGTCAAATAACCAAAATTTTTGATTTTTTTGTAGTCAATAATTTTAAATTCTTCATTTTGTTTTTGGGCGTTTTTTGTTGCATATCTTTTCCCAAATTCAGAAAGTGGCAAACTCTTTACTACAATTTGTTTTCCGCTTTTAAATTTTAAGTCGTAATTATCCGTGATAAAATAACAAAATTTATTTATTGCTACCCAAAACTTATCAACTGCAATCGGAACTCTTTCTTCCTTTGCCCCTGTAATTGTTTTTGCGCAATTTTCCAGAACTTCTTTGATTGGAATATTATTCAAAGAAACTACTTCGTCTCCAATTGTTAGTTTATCATCTGAATAGTCTTCGCTCAATAACATTTTTCCGTCTACATATTTAAATTTAAGTGGAAGAACTTTCAAATTATTTTTAATGCTATCTGTAACGCAAAAATCTCCCATTGCACTATGTTCATCATTTAGTGTTACAATTAAAGATTTACTCAAATAATAAAAATCTTTTTGGGTCATTCCATCTTTCAACGAGTTCCGAATTTCCGAAACTTTTTTATCAAAATCTTCTCTAGAAATTTCCGTAAAAGGATTTGCGTGTGCATTTAAAATTTTGTCCTTAATAAAGTCCAAATCATTTGTTAGTTGTTGTTTAGTGAATTTTTTACCATATAAATCGTTACAAACTCTTTGTGAAAATGCAAAATTTACGATTAATAAAAAAAGTAAGGTAATTTTTAATTTCATTGTTTATGCGGTATTTTGGATAGACTTTCTGCTAACGGAAAAAGTATTTGCGAAGGGCGGGCTAAATTGGACGAAAAGTTCAATTTCGACCGAACGAAGCAAATTGCTTTTTCAGATTGTTAAATTACAAAAAAATACAATATGAAAAGCAAGTTGCGACTAAATGCAACTGCAAGTTCTATTAAAAATTCAACCCCGCCTTTTGCAAATACTATGTTAGCAGAAGGTTTTTTAGGATTCAAAAAAGATTGTATAGATTAAATAAATGTGTATTAATACTGCGATAATTACAGGTATAGTAATAGATTTTGCTCGATACTCAGTTGAATCTTTGAATAAATTCTCTTTAATTGCTATCAAACCAAGTGCTCCAAGTCCAGAAAGAAATATTCTAAGTGAATATCTACCGTATTCTACATCACCAACATAATTCATTATAATTACTTGTAAAGTTGAATACAGAATTCCAAATACTAAAGTTATAATAGCAGCTTTAGTTTTCTTTAATTTGATGAAATTATAAACTTGTAAAAATGAACCAAAAATTACCCCAACAAGTAAACAATAAATCCAAATTAACTTATTTGTGTATAGTTCTATTGCATTTTCATCTTCGGTGTAATTTTTATCCCAACCATTATTTTTAATTTCATCATATTTTGGTTCACTATCTTTTTTGGTTTGAATTAAACTTTGAATTTGTTCATTTTCTTTTTCTGTAAATGTTCGTCCTCTAGATTTTAATATTTCGTAAGCAATTTCGATTGCATCAGCAACAAATCTACTTTCGGGCTTTATATACTTTTCAAGTTCTATATTACTTAATTTTTCTAGTGCTTTTCTTTTAACCATACTTTTTGGAAAACTTTCTGCTAACGTGCCGCGTATTGGCGATGGGCGGGATTTTTAGCACTGAACTTTAATCGAAGAACAGAAGTTGAATTTTGCACTTCCGTTGATACGAAGCCGTTCAGCCCGCCTATTGCCAATACGATGTT
>JAYRDY010000248.1:0-2843 GCA_041909215.1 Cloacibacterium sp.
ATTAGATTGGAGAGACCAAGTTGCGTATGTAAATGATTTGTCTAAAATCAAAAAAGAAGACATTGTAGCTTTTGCTAATAAATATTTTGGAGACAATTATGTAGCTATTTTGAAAAGAAAAGGAGAATCTCCTGCAACGGTAAAAATAGAAAAACCAGCAATTACACCCGTTGAAACCAATGCAGACAAGCAATCTCCGTTTGTGAAAATGATTGATGAAATGCCTGCAACTGCTGCGAAACCAGTTTTCTTAGATTACAAAAAAGATATTCAGAAATCTAAATTAGGAAAAGCAGAAGTGCTTTACGTTCCGAACAAAGACAATGATATTTTCAGATTAAGTTACCGTTACAAAATCGGTTCTTTAAATGATAAAAAGCAAGGTTTAGCATCTCAGTATATTCAGTTTTTAGGAACTGATAAAATGACAGCCGAAGAAATTTCTAAAGCATTCTACAAAATTGCATGTAGTTTTAATGTTTCTACAGGAGAAGAATACACTACTGTAAGTATTGAAGGTTTACAAGAAAACTTCGAAAATGCAGTGAAACTGTATGAAGAAGTGGTGAATAATGTAAAAGCAGACGATAAAGCTTTGGCGGCGCTTAAAGCAAGACTAAATAAAGCCAGAAAAGATGCAAAAGCCAATAAAGGCGCTATTTTACAAGGTTTAACCAGTTATGCGATTTACGGAGCTCAAAATAAGTTTAACAATGTTCTTTCTAATGATGATCTGAATGGTGTTACTGCTCAAGAATTGGTTGATAGAATTAAAAATCTTAATAATTACGAACAAACAGTAATTTATTACGGACCAACACAACTTCCAACTTTAGTAGGAAAGCTAAAAACAATGCATAAAGTTCCTGCGAATTTTGCAGTAGCAGCTCCAGCAAAAACTTTCAAACAAGAAGTACCTGCTAAAAACCAAGTTCTTTTTGCAGATTACGATATGGTACAAGCAGAAACCAGATGGATTAGAAATACAGAAACGTACAACCCAGAAAAAACTACGATGGTTAATGTTTTCAATAACTATTTCGGAGGAGGAATGGGCAGTATTGTTTTCCAAACCATCAGAGAAAGTAAAGCTTTGGCTTACAGCACTTACGGCTATTATGTGCAACCACAGAAAAAAGACCAAGATTATTACATGTTGGCTTATGTAGGTTCACAAGCAGATAAATTTAATGATGCTACGGTTGCCATGAATGAATTGCTAACCAAAATGCCAGAATTACCTAAAAATTTAGAATTAGCTAAAAATCAGGTAAAAAAAGATATTCAAACAGAGAGAATCACTCAAGATGGCATCATTTACAACTATTTGAATGCTAAAAACCTAGGTTTAACAGATGATATCAGAAAACAAATCTATTCAAAAGTTGATGCAATTACAATGGCAGACCTTAAAAACTTCCATCAAAATCATTTCTCGGGCAAGCCATACACTTACGCAATAGTAGCTTCAGAGAAAAGAATTTCTCAAGATGATATGAAAAAATTAGGTGAAGTGAAAAAACTTACTTTAGAAGAGATTTTTGGGTATTAAAATTCCTTAAACTTCAAACAAAAAAATCCGTTTTAGCTTTTAGAACGGATTTTTGTTTTTAATACATTAGGGCAATCCCTCATTCCTCCGCAAAAGCCAACACATATTCGGTCGGGCTATCCGTTACAATCTTTTTTTCAACACTTACAAAATCAATAATCAATTGGCCAAGCAAAAAAAAGGATTTTCACTTCTATCCCTATTGCAAAAATCAAACAAATCAAAAACAGATTTAATTTGTTCTTCTTAATTTCTTTAATCTTAATCGGATGATAAAGTAATCAATCCCAAGTCCAATAATCAAAATCATTGAAGCTAAAATTAGAGTTTTCATTTGTATTTCATGATATAAAAGACCAGCAATAATACCTCCAATAAAAAAAGTAAAAACAATAGTAAATCTTAGTTTTATAGAAGAAATAAGTTTATTTCTATGTTCATCATCCTTATAAAAAAACAACTGAGAAAACTCAATCCCCAAATCAGTAAACAATCCCGTAAGATGTGTTGTTCTCACTACAGAATTAGAGATAATCGTAACCAAAGCATTTTGCAATCCCATAGCGAATAATAAACAGCAGGCAATGAGGTTAGGATGATTATTAATAAAAGAAAAATTAAGAAATGAAATCATCATTAAAATAGCAGATTCTATAACTACAGGCACAAAATATATATTTTTATCACTTACTTTTCCAGCGACTTCAATAACAAAATTAGAAAAGAACGCGCCCGCGAAAAAAAAGAAAATGTATAAAAAATAGAAAATAGATTGAGCAAAATTTATTTTCAGGGCCTCTTCAACCATAAACGCAAAATGACCCGTAACATTAGTTGTTAATTTTTGTATTGATAGAAAACCAACTACATTTACTATCCCAGCAACAAAAGACAACAAAGAAGCCACTCCTAAATTGTGCATGAAATTTCTACTTTTCCCTTTGTGTCGAAACATTTTTAATTAAATAATTAATATTATCCTAAATATAAAAACTACCATTTCCACTTTAATGCCTATTGCAAAGCATCTAGCATCTATCAAAAGTACAAAAACAAAAAAAGCTCATCAACATTGTTGATGAGCTTTTAATAAAAACTGGCGGCGACCTACTCTCCCGCGTTAGCAGTACCATCGGCGCTAGAGGGCTTAACTTCTGTGTTCGGAATGGGAACAGGTGAGCCCCTCTGCTAAAACCACCCTAAATATGGTTTAATATAACAATGATTCTAATGTAACAGTATAACAATCGATATTGGTACATTGGTAAACTTTTACATTGTTAAATTATTT
>JAYRDY010000249.1:0-2826 GCA_041909215.1 Cloacibacterium sp.
ATACAAAAAGATAGAATTATCTTTGATGATAAGGCGTTTTGTTGTAACGGATGCAAATCTGTTTACGAAATTCTGAACATCAATAATCTCGGAAATTTTTATGAATTAAATAAAAGTTCTGGGATTAGACCTGATGAAAACTCCACACAGTTTGATTATCTGGACACTCCTGAAATTTTTGATAAAATTGTAGATTTTTCTGAAGGAAATTCTACCGTTGTCACCTTCAAAATCCCTGTTATCCACTGTAGTTCTTGTATTTGGCTGTTAGAGAGTTTGCAAGACATCAACCCAAATATTAGATATTCTCAGGTAAATTTCACTCAAAAAACACTTCAGGTGTCTTTTAACCAAGAAGTTCTTCCTTTGAGTGAATTGGCGAAATTCTTAACCAACCTTGGTTACAAACCTGTTATTTCTTTAGAAACTGCAGAAAAAAAACAAGACCCTGTTGACAGAAGCTTGGTAATAAAACTCGCCATTGCTGGTTTTGCATTTGGTAATGCGATGACGTTTGCCTTCCCAGAATATCTTAATACAGGATCGGGAGAAGATTATTGGTTTAAAGAATTTACGCCGTTTTTCAGATTTATGACGTTTTTATTGTCTGTTCCCGTTTTTTTCTATTCCGCATCAGATTATTATAAATCTGCTTGGTTTGGCCTCAAAAATAAAATTGTAAATATAGATGTACCTATTGTTTTAGGGATTTTTGTACTCTTCGGGAGAAGTATTTATGAAGCTGTAACGGGTTACGGACCAGGTTATTTCGACACACTTTGCGGTTTATTATTCTTTATGCTTTTGGGTAAATATTTCCAAAAAAGAACGTACTCTGCGCTTTCTTATGATAGAGATTACAAATCTTTCTACCCAATTGCGGTAACAAAAGTAGATTTTGGAGGCAAACAACAAAACATCCTGCTTTCGGATATTAAAATTGGTGATAGAATTTTAGTAAGAAACCAAGAGATCATTCCTGTAGATGCTATTTTAATTAACGGTGAAGGAAATATAGACAACAGCTTCATCACTGGTGAAAGTGCCACAATTGCTAAAAAACCAGGGGACAAGATTTTTGCTGGTGGTAAACAAATTGGCTCTATCCTAGAACTGGAAGTCATCAAAACAGTTAACCAAAGCTACCTTACTCAACTTTGGAACAAAGAAGCCTTCCGAAAAGAAGAATTAGGGCTCGATACTTTAGTCAATAAAATATCTAAATATTTCACATTCATCATTTTAGGAATTACGCTTGTAGCTGGAATTTATTGGTATCAAATAGATTTTGAAAAAATGTTCCAGGTGGTTTCTGCAATTTTAATTGTAGCCTGCCCTTGTGCTTTGGCACTTTCTACCCCTTTTACCATGGGGCACATCATGAGAATTTTAGGAAGAAACAAAATGTATGTTAAAGATGCGCTCACCATCGAAAAAATGGCCAAAATAGACACTTTGGTTTTCGATAAAACTGGGACAATTACCTACAACAAAAAAGCCAATGTATCTTTTATTGGCGAAGAAATCTCTGATTTTGATTTAAAAAACATTAAATCTTTACTGAAAAACTCTAACCACCCTCTTTCTAAATCTTTATATGATTATATTGATATTGAAGACGAATATCTACCGATTGAGCATTTTGTAGAAACAACTGGTAAAGGTTATGAAGCTGTAGTAAGAGGTAAAACTTATAAAATAGGTTCAGCAAGTTTCACACAGCAAACATCTGTCTCTTTAGAAACTGCTGTTTATATTAAAAGAGATGATGTATTTCTTGGAAAATACATCTTCAAAAATGAATATCGAGAAGGCATTAGCGAAATGGCAAGCCAACTCAGCCATTATAAAATACACGTTCTGAGTGGTGATAATTCTTCCGAAGAAGAAACCTTGAAAAAATTACTTCCTAACCTTGTAAGTGTAAAATTCAATCAATCACCAGAAGATAAGCTAGAGTACATTAAAAAACTACAGGAAGAAGGCAAAAAAGTAGCGATGCTAGGAGATGGATTAAATGATGCAGGAGCTTTAAAACAAAGCAACATCGGAATTGCAATTGCCGATGATACCAATTCTTTCACTCCAAGTTCAGATGTTATCATGAATGGAAGCGTTTTAGGGAAATTGCACGACTATTTTTCTTTAACAAAAGACGCGATGACCATTATAAAAATAACTTTCGCAATAAGTTTACTATATAATGTGATTGGCTTAACCATAGCCGTTATTGGGAAAATGTCTCCTCTTGTAGCGGCGATAATTATGCCAATAAGCTCTATAAGTGTGGTTGCATTTACCTCATTATCAACATGGTTAAGATCATTAAAATATTTTAAATAATTGCAATTAGGACAAAAAAATCTTATTTAGAATCTTTATAAATTAACGTTTTTTAACATCTTATGATGAATGTCATTAAAAATGCTTAATTTTGAACGGTAAATTCCTTTTATATTTGTAAAACCGTGGAAATATTATACCTCATGATCATTTGCAGCGTTTCATTAGCTGTGGTTTTCCTAATAATATTCATTATTAGCGTAAGAAATGGTCAATTTGAAGACGATGAGTCACACGCAGTAAGAATTTTGCTAGAAGAGAAAAACTCTGAGGTTAGCGATGAAAAAAGTGAAAATAAAAATATACAATAAAGTGATTAGTTAATATGGAAACACAAAAGTTTAGTTATGACAACAGCATTGTGCGTGCGTTTCTTTACGCTACAATAGTCTGGGGAGTACTTGGTTTTACATTTGGTGTAACTGTTGCATCAATGTTATTTTATCCAGAGTTACCAGAATACCTTTTTGGAACAGATGACCC
>JAYRDY010000250.1:0-2796 GCA_041909215.1 Cloacibacterium sp.
TGACCGAAAATTAGATGGTAACACATTAGATGTAAGCCTAAATACAGGAACATCTATCGGTAAAAAAGGTGGTTTCATCAACCTTACTTTTGATTTTATTAATAAAGATTACGCCATTAGAAATGCGAACCCTGATCAATACAATGCTTCTAGACAGCGTTATGGCGATGCTGCCGCAAAAAACATGTATGCTTTTCTAAATACTGAAATTCCTTTAACAGAAAAAGTAAAATTTTATAACACTTCTGGTTTTTCATACAGAAATACAAAATCTTACGCTTGGACCAGAAGTGCAGATGCAGATGGTAATATTTTAGAAGTGTACCCAAATGGCTTCAACCCCATTGAAGATACTAAAATAACGGATTTCACCTTCAATAATGGTTTAAAATTTAAATTAGCAAATTGGGATTTAGATTTTTATAATGCTTTTGGAAACAACAACTTTAGTTATGACATTACCCACACCATCAATGCAACTTTAGGCGCTAACTCTCCTACTTCTTTCAATGCTGGTGGACACTCTTTATTACAAAATACAACTGGGATTAGCGCAACCAAAAACTATAATGTATTAGAAGGATTAAATATCGCTTTAGGAACTGAATACAGATATGAGAAATTCAACATTAACAAAGGAGAAGAAGCTTCTTATGCTGCGTATGACATCAACGGAAACATTGTTACCGCTTCAACGCCACAGAATTTATTGGTCATTAATCCTGCATCTGGCAATGTAAGACCTGGCGGTTCACAAGGATTCCCAGGATATTCTACGGATTTAGGCAAAAGCAGAACCAATTATGCTGCTTATATTGATGCAGAATTAGACGTTACAAAAAGCTGGATGATTTCTGGAGCTGCCCGTTATGAAAATTACAGCGACTTCGGCAGTACACTCAACGGAAAATTCGCTACGAGATATGCATTCACTCCAGAATTTGCTTTAAGAGGTTCTGTTTCTACAGGTTTCAGAGCTCCATCATTGGTTCAAAAATATTACAGTTTACAGTTCACTAATTTCCAAGAAAAAGATTTAGTAACCATACAATTAGGCTCAAACGACAGTGCTTTAGCTAAAAATGCAGGCATTAGTAATTTAACTGAAGAAAAATCGGTAAACGCAAGCGCTGGTTTCACATACAACAAAGGCAAATTTACCGCAACGGTTGATGGTTATATGGTAAACGTAAAAGACAGAATTGTACTTACAGGTTATTTCTCTGAAGCAGAAATCCCAAGCTTACCTGTAACTTACGCTCAGTTTTTCGCCAATGCTGTTGATACCAAAACCAAAGGTGTAGATATTATTTTAACCTATGCAGATAATATTGGCAGTGGTAAATTAACCGCAACTTTAGCTGGAAACTTTAACGATATGAAGATTTCAAAAGTTAATGCACCTACTTCTCTTGCTGGGCTAGAAAGTATTTTCTTAAGCGAAAGAGAAAAAGCATTTATTTTAGCCTCTTCACCAAAATCTAAAATCAATCTTAATTTGAATTACAAAATCAATAAATTAACCACCAACCTACAATTGGTAAGATTTGACAAAGTGAGATTAATAGGTTACGGCGGCGATACAGATTACCAAGATTATGGCGCAAAAGTAACCACAGATTTATCTTTCGGTTATGATTTTTCTAATAAATTTTCTTGGGTTCTGGGAGGTAAAAACATATTCAACAGATATCCAACGTTGCAATACGCACACGTTTCTGACGGAAATACAGAATCTGGAGGCATCTTCGATCCTGTACAAATGGGTTTTGCAGGAAGACAGATTTACACCATGTTGACCTACAAATTCTAATAAATCTTCTTTTTATAACAAAAATCACAGCACACCTTTTATCAGGTGTGCTTTATTATTACTAATTTTGCTAAAATTCCAAAAATAATGATTTCCATTTTAGACCAAGAATTCAGTGCTTTAAACCAATATATTGAGAAAGAAAATCCGAGCCAAATTTTCATTTTAGCAGACGAAAACACGCACGAAAAGTGCATTCCTTTGCTTTTAGCTAATTTAGAAACAGAAATCCCTTTCGAAATCATAGAAATAGAAGCTGGTGAAGACGCTAAAAACATCAATACCGCTACTCAACTTTGGGAAATTTTATCTGAATTTAAAGCCGATAGAAAATCGCTTTTACTGAATTTAGGGGGTGGCGTTATTACAGATATGGGCGGTTTTGTTGCATCTACATACAAAAGAGGAATTAAATTCTTAAACGTCCCAACAACACTCCTCGCTATGTGCGACGCTTCAATTGGTGGTAAAACGGGTATAGACCATCAATACCTGAAAAACATTGTGGGTACTTTTGCAAATGCAGAGCATATTTTGGTTTATCCAAAATTTTTAGAAACATTAGCTTTTGTTGAATTAAGAAGCGGCTTTGCAGAAATGCTAAAACACGGACTTATTGCCTGCGAAAACCATTGGAATGATTTGATTGCATTAAATGAATTAACCGCAGAAAACATCGCGCCACACATAGAAAACTCTATGATGATTAAAGAAAATGTGGTTTTAAAAGATTTCAAAGAAGAAAACGTAAGAAAGATTTTAAATTTCGGACACACGATTGGCCACGCCATAGAAAGTCTTTTCTTAAAATCAGAGCAAATTATACCTCATGGCGAAGCGGTTGCGTTAGGCATGATTATGGAAGCCCAACTCTCTCATCTGGAAGGTTTAATTACCGAAGACATCGCTAATACAATCATTCTCAACATCAGAAAATTCTATCCATATATTTCTATCAACCAATTCAGCAATGATGAAATTAT
>JAYRDY010000251.1:0-2790 GCA_041909215.1 Cloacibacterium sp.
TAATTCCTTTAAAATAAAATCGTAAATTGCATCTAGGTTATTCATAACGTATTAGATTGATAATCAATACAATATACGAAATTTTCGTATTATGAGTAACCTTTTTTATAATGCACTACGGGTTATAGAAAATAAGATTTTACTTTTGCGGAGCATTATTTTTTAATCTTTCAGTTCTGAAAAAAATAGACAATAAATGAAGAAATATTTAATTTTAATTGTTGTTTTTACGCTTCTTAAAAGTTGTAGTTCTCTGAATTATAATTCTTTGAAGAACGGTGATCTTCTTTTTGTTACCGCTCAGCAAGAAAATCTTTCAGGAGCAATTAACAGAGTTACCCAAACAAAAAAGACGGAAAATTATGATCATATTGGGATTGTAGAAAAAACTAAAACTTCCATTTTTGTATTGCACGCTGCACCAAAAGGAGGTTCGCAGAAAGAGTTGCTTACAGATTTTATGAAAAATCAAACCGAAAACAATTCAGAAGTTTATGTTTATCGATTAAAAAAAGATGATCAAAATGCAGTGCCAAAAGCTTTAGAAAAAGCAAACTTGTTATTGGGAAAGCCTTACAATTTCACGTATGTGCTGAATGATGAAACGCTGTATTGTTCTGACTTTATCGAAAGAATTTTTAGGGAAAATCAAATTTTTGAACTGAAGCCAATGACTTTCATCAATCCTAAAACAGGGAAGCCAGATGATTTTTGGGTGAATTTTTATCAACAAAAAAATATGGAAGTGCCCGAAGGAAAATTAGGCTGTAATCCTAATGGTTTGGCTGGATCTGATAAATTAATAAAAATTAAAAAACTGAAATAAAAAAAACGCAATCCGAAAAAGTTGCGTTTTTGTTTTTTATAACTGAATTCTTTCAATATCGGCGCCAAGCGCTTTTAGTCTTCCATCGATATTTTCATAACCACGGTCGATTTGCTCAATATTGTGGATGATAGATTTTCCTTCGGCAGAAAGCGCTGCAATTAGCAAAGCATTACCTGCTCTAATGTCTGGCGAAGTCATATTCGTGCCACGCAAAGGATATTCGTGGTTAAGGCCAACTACCGTTGCTCTGTGCGGATCGCACAGAATAATTTGCGCGCCCATATCAATTAATTTATCAACGAAAAATAATCTCGATTCAAACATTTTTTGATGAATAAGCACTGTGCCTTTTGCCTGTGTTGCCACCACTAAAACGATAGACAGTAAATCTGGCGTGAAACCCGGCCAAGGTGCATCTGAAACGGTAAGAATAGAGCCGTCTATAAATTTCTGAATTTTATAATGTTCTTGTGCGGGTACAATAATATCATCACCACTTCTATCAATTTGAATGCCTAGTTTTCTGAATGTATTAGGGATGATGCCCAATTGTTCGTAAGCAGTGTTTTTAATGGTGATTTCTGAGCGCGTCATTGCAGCTAGACCAATCCAAGAGCCAATTTCTACCATATCTGGTAACATGGTGTGCTCTGTTCCGTGGAGCTGAGAAACGCCTTCAATCGTTAATAAATTAGAGCCAATTCCCGAAATGTTAGCGCCCATTCTGTTCAGCATTTTACAAAGTTGCTGTAGATAAGGTTCGCAAGCGGCGTTGTAAATTCTGGTTTTTCCTTTGGCTAAAACGGCTGCCATAATGATGTTGGCGGTACCTGTAACCGAAGCTTCTTCTAATAAAATAAATTTACCTCTTAATTCTTTAGCTTTTAAAGTGTAGAAATATTCTTCTTCATCATAATTGAATTCAGCTCCTAATTCTACAAGTCCCTGAAAATGAGTATCTAATCTTCTTCTTCCGATTTTGTCACCACCTGGAGTTGGCATATACGCTTCACCATATCTTGCCAGCATTGGCCCTAAAAGCATAATTGAGCCTCTAAGTCTGGCGCCATCTTTTTTAAATTCTTTAGATTTAATGTACTCAAAATTAACATCTTCTGCCTTGAAGGTAAAATCTCCGTGTGCATTTTTTGTAATTTTAACTCCGAAATCTCCTAAAATTTCGATGAGACGATTTACATCGTGTATATCTGGTATATTTTTAATTCTAACTTCATCACCAGTGAGCAAAACTGCACACAAGATTTGCAGTGCTTCGTTTTTTGCACCTTGAGGGATTATTTCTCCGTGTAATTTTTTTCCGCCTCTAATTTGAAATGCTTCGCTCATTATCTTTTTCTGGTTTTGTTATAATTATTAAAACGTTTTTTAGGATTATTTTTTTGGTTTTGGTTTTTATTTTTGTTGCTAGAATGATAAATTCTGCTTTTTTCTAAAGAATCAATCCCTGTAAGATCTAATCTGTTTTCTGAAAGCTCTTTTAAATGGCGGAAGATTACCTCATCTTGCACGTGCTCTTTGTTATAGACGTTGTAAGATTTTTTCATATTGTTGGCAATTACTTCTATTAGAGCTTCTTTTTCGTCTCCTTCTTCTAATTCTATCGCTTTATCAATGAGTTGAAGGATACTTTTACCATAAAATTTATAATCTCCCTGAAGTTTTGGGTACTCCATTTTTTTAGGTTTCTGGGCAATTTCTTCTCTTGTAGGAAAAGGGTAGAGAGAATCTACATCCAAATCATAATCTGCTAAAATATAAAGATGATCCCAAAGCTTATGTTTGTAGTTTTCTTCGTCTCGA
Organism: Cloacibacterium sp.; assembly: GCA_041909215.1. Taxonomy (GTDB): domain Bacteria; phylum Bacteroidota; class Bacteroidia; order Flavobacteriales; family Weeksellaceae; genus Cloacibacterium. Next base: position 2,651 of record JAYRDY010000251.1, read on the forward strand.
AGATGAGGATTTCTTTGTCCAATAAATTCAACAATGGCTTTTGCCATTTCGTTTCTTTCTTCTTTTGTAGGAAGACTTTTGCAATGTTCTACCAATTGCTGTATATTTCTGCCATATTCTGGCATTAGGAGTTGAGTTCT
>JAYRDY010000252.1:0-2789 GCA_041909215.1 Cloacibacterium sp.
TTTTTTCGCAATTTTTGGTCTGGATTCAGTTTCTTCAAGACTCAAAAATAAAGATTTAATTCAGAACGAAATTTTTGGCGGTGTTGCGTGCAACGTTTGGCGGCTTTGCGAAGTTGGGGTTTTAGAAGCACGAAGTTTCAATTTAGCACAAATGTACGTAAAAAGCACAAATGTTGAAGTTGGCGCTGAAGCCCCAATTTCGCAAAACCGTTGTTACCTGCTGCCCTTTTTCAGTTTTCGTCATTCGCTTCTGTTTTTAATGTTAGTTTCAAAGTTAAAAATCCTAAGATTCCTGCTGATAATGAGGAAAGTAAAATTACAAATTTTGAGTTGTTGATAATTGTTTCGTTGTCAAATGCAAGTAGTGTAATAAAAATAGACATTGTAAAACCAATACCTGCCAAAAGTCCAACGCCAAAAATGGATTTCCAATTTAGGTCTGTCGGTAGTTTGCAAAGTCCAAATGTTACTGCTAAAAAAGTCAAAACAAAAATTCCTAATGGTTTACCTACAATTAGTCCAAGTGCAATGCCTAAACTATTATTCTCTGTCAAGGTTTGAGTAATGTCGCCACTAAAAACTATGGCTGTATTGGCTAATGCAAAAATGGGTAAAATGATAAATGCAACTGGTTTATGTAAAAAGTGTTGCAAAATGTATGAAGTTGATTTTTCGTCTCCGTTGCCAAATGGAATGGCAAATGCTAACAAAACTCCTGTAATGGTGGCGTGAACGCCTGAATGAAGCATAAAATACCACATTGCAACTCCACCAATTAAATACGGAATTAGATTTCTAACTTTCATTCTGTTGAATACCAAAAGCAAAGCAAAAATTCCTAATGCAATAAATAGGTTTGTCCAAAGTAAAGTTGTTGTATAAAAAATGGCGATAACAATAATTGCACATAAGTCATCAATTACTGCCAAAGCCGTCAAGAATACTTTTAGTGAAGTTGGTACACGCTTGCCTAATAATGATAAAATTCCTAATGCAAAAGCAATGTCAGTCGCCATTGGAATACCTGCACCTGATTGAGTTGCTGTTCCATAGTTGAAAAAAAGAAAAATTCCTGCTGGAACAAACAAACCGCCAATTGCTCCAAAAATTGGAAGTAAAGCATCTTTAAAGTTTGAAAGTTCGCCTTTGTAAATTTCTCTTTCCAATTCTAAGCCAATAAGCAAAAAGAAAATTGCCATTAGTCCATCATTTATCCAATGTTCAATTGTCAAGCCAACAAATTTAGTTTGGAAAAAATCGTGATAATTTGTTCCCAAATTTGAATTAGCAAGTGTTAATGATAAAATTGTACAAGCAATTAAAACAAGTCCGCCTGATTTCTCACTGTTAAAAAACTCTTTAAATAATTTTGTTGCTTTCATTCTTTTTGTTTGTCTCTTTTTTGTTGGTACGGTCTCTCGTAGGGTTGCAGGTAACGGAAAAAGTATTGGCGAAGAACGGGCTACTTTGCGGACAATTTCAAAGGAAAACCGACCTTTAGCAAAAGTTTTTTCCTTTTGCTAATATACGAAAAAAAGTAAAAGGAAAAATTTTTTGCGGATACTGCTAAATGAATTCTCAAAGACAGTATTCACCCCGTTTTTTGCCAATACACTGTTATCTGCCGTTTTTTTATTTCTCAACTTTTACATCAATATTTAACGAAGGACAAACAGTTGGTGTTCTTTCCCAAAGTCCAATATTTTTTCGATAAAATGCTGGTTTGAAAACAGTTCCGCTTAATGCGATTGAACCTTTGAAAGAGTTTAATACCTGAAAAGAAACATAAAATTTATTTTTTACCCAAATATTTTTCTCGGAAATATCGAATGAAAATTCATTATTTTTAATGTCTTTCGGGTTCATTAAAATAGAAAGGTCTTCCCCCAAAATTGAATTCCAATTTTCATCATAAACATTATATCTCACGAAAACGGGACGGTCTGCTTCAAAATAAGCAATGTTAATTTTGATTTTTTCAATTTTGGCTCTTTTTTTCGTGTCAAATGGTAAAGCAAGTTCTTTTGAAATATCCTGTTGATTTTTTTCTGGATTATAAATAAACTGAATACTTTTCGTTTTTGCATTAATTCCCCAATTTTTTGCAACAAATTTTTTGGGAGTGATTACGATTTGCTCGATATTAACTACCTTATCTGAAAGGTAGAAAGTTGAATTATTTTCATTAAGAAAATTACCAACAGAAATTGTATAAGGTTCATAACCGCCAACTTCAATTCTTATTATTTGTTTTTTGTCTTTATTTGATAAATCAATAGAAAAACTTCCATTTTCGTCCGCAATTACGCCAAATTCGCTTTTTTCAAGTCCAATTCTTGCGTAAGGAATTGGTAATTTGGTTTCTTGTGAATAGACTTTTCCATTTAAAATTTGCGCATTAAGTTTAAAAAAAGTTAATGTGAGAATTAATAAAATTTTGATTTTCATTTGTTTATGTGGGGGTTTTTATAAAATGGCAGATAACGGAAAAAGTATTTGCGAAGGGCGGGCTAAATTTAACTGCAAGTTCAATTTCGACCGAACGAAGCAAATTGCTTTTTCAGATTACCAAATTACAAAAAAAAGTAATATGAAAAGCAAGTTGCGACTGAATGCTTTGGGTTTTTCTATTATATATTCAACCCCGCCTTTTGCAAATACTATGTGCTTGTTGCACAACTCAAATATACAAAAATTTGCGTAATAAATAGATATTTTGTAAATTTATGTATGCAAGGAAAGAAGAATTTTACTCCCCAATTATTTGTTTCGGTTAATTTGTTGGATTT
>JAYRDY010000253.1:0-2763 GCA_041909215.1 Cloacibacterium sp.
TTTGTAAATAATAGTTTCTTAATCCTGTGTGCTTAATTTTACACCCATATCCTCACATTTAATCGTGATTTACTAAAGCCTTTTACACTTCCTTTAAATCTTATTTCTCCACTCCTTAAAGCTTCAGAAATAAAATTTTCATCAGATAATAACGATGTATCTAGTTTTGTTTTTGCTACAATTATCGAGGTTCCATAGTTCAGATTCTCACCATTTTTAGCATAAATAATGGCGTGATATTCTATATTCTCACCATTGGTCATTGCTATTTTTTTTCCAGAAGAGTTTATTTCATCTCTTCCGTTTTGGTAAAAATTCCAGCTACCTTCCTCAGAAGGAACAAAATCACCCTCATTATTTTGCTGTGCTTCCTCAGCAGCTGGATTTTGTACATATATGAAATATGGGTAAATATTCATAGCTACATAATATAACTAGCATCAGATACGCTGTCCTGCGCATCGTTTAAAACATCTTCTAAACCAAGCTCATTAGCTAATAGAGAATACCATTTTTTCACCGCTTCATAATTCCAAGACAATGAAAAACTGCCTTCACTTACATTGGCTACAGGGAGTATATTGCTAAACTCATTGTAGACTGCAATTTTTAGACTTCTTACATCGCTTACTTCTTCTGATGGTTCAATTGATTGATTAAGCATAATCACATCAATCTCAGCATCCGTAATGTTGAATTTTGATAAAACTGTTGATAAGTATTCTCTATTAGTCATAATCAAAGCTTTTTATTTTGTGAATGTAGTATTAGCAACATCCATCAATACACTTCTTGTACTTGTACTCCATGCTGGGAACGCATTCGCAATACCCTGAGTAACTTCTGTGATTGGCTCTTCTGTAGAGAATTTTTTAATCATTACAGGGCCATTCATTACTTTCATAGCCGCAGAACCTACCAATTTCATGTCAATTGGAGTTTTCCAGAAAGTATTACCTAGCACTTTGCTCTCAGTAAGAGTAACTACATCAGTTTCGAAAGGATTAGTGGTAACTCTTACACCATCTACTTCTGTAGTAATATCCTGGTCAATTACTACTATTTGTAAACCGTTTAAGTTTGGTAATCCTCTCAATGCTGCATTTACTTGCTCTAAACTTGGAGTTTGAGATACACCCAATGCAACAGAAGCAAAAGAAGCACAAGCTTTAATTACTTTCTCGTTTTCTGTCATAGTACCAAATGTTTCTAAGTTCATGAAAGCGAACTTTGGACTGATACTTTTAGTTTTCGCATCTTTGATTTTTAATCTCAAATCTTTGAAAGGATCTGCAGAAGCATTAGACCATGATGTAGGAACACCAACTTTTTGAGCTGCTGGAATTTGATAGTCAATATCAAACTCTGTTACAACACCATCATTATTAGCATTATTTAAAGAGATTTTTCCTGTAGAAATCTGCTTCAAAGCCATCCATTCTAGTCTGGAAGCAACAGCAGTCCAACAGAAGTCCATATCATTAGCCCAGAACTCTACGATAGCTCGTACATTCGGATTATTAGAAGAAAGAGCAAGAGCGATGTCGTACTCGTTCAAGTCATTTTCTTCCATGATTTTAGAAACTGCAACTTTTGGAATTTCTCCAGATAATTTAGAAATAGCTTCTCTTTGTTTTTTAGAGATGGTAGCACCTCTAGAAACAATGTCAGCAGCTATTTTCAATCCAGCTACAGCTTCTAGTGTTTTCCAATCAAATGTCATTGACTGTTTTAATGGGAAAAGAGTAGGGAAGTAGTAAGGTTTAAGGTCGTAAGTATTGATTACACCTTGCATATCAACCTCTCTAAGTCCTTGCATTAATGTTTGATTAATTGCCATTTTGTATTAATTTTTAAGAGGTTAAACGTAAAGAATTGTTGCTGGTTTGTAATCTGGTACAGATACTAACGCCTTGTTTACTTGTGCAAAAGTCCACGCAGAAGCAAAAAGGTTAAATCCTTTTCTAATTTTCTGTGTTTCACCTACAATTGCTACAATTTCACCTAATCCACCAGCTGTTAAAGAAGAACCTGCCGCTCTAGCTCCTAGAGTTGCATCTACGGTAATAATGTCTTTATCAGCATTACTTGTATCAATTCCTGTAATAGTTACATTTACAGAATTTGATTTCCATACCTTATCACCCACTACAAAAAGATGCCCTTTTGCAACAGAATAAGTCACAGCTGAAGCACCAGCTGCTTCCACAACTTTAGCCACAGCTACAGCCACATATTTTCCGTCATTACCTAGAGCTAACGGAGTAGCTTCTGGCAAAACAGTAGCGGTCAAATTTGATGTTTTTACGGTAACACCACCCGGAATATCAGCAATCTTATGCTGAATAACGATTTTTGGAGTTTCCTCGCTTGATCTTACGATATTCACTGTTTTAAAATTTTAGTTTAACAAAAAATTGATTTTCATTAAACTTCTTTACCACCAAGCTCGCTTGCAGAACCTTCTTTTTTGCTTTCTACAAAATCTTTTACTGCAGAAGAAACCACTTCGGGTTCATTTCCGCCAGCTCTGTTAGGTCTGCTCATTCTGCTTAGTCCTGAATTAGAGAATTCTTGTTCAAATTCTTTAAGGTCATTTTCAGTTTCAGTAAGATATTCAGTGAATTTTTCATCATCTTCAAAACTCATTCTAGAAAAATCTTTCAAAATTTTATTTCTGAAAGTTTCTGGAGCTTTCTCCAATTTATTTTCTAGCGTTGATTTTCTACTTTTGAAAATTTCATCACCTTCTAATCTAGAAAG
>JAYRDY010000254.1:0-2756 GCA_041909215.1 Cloacibacterium sp.
ACTTTCAAAGAAAACTGTCCAGATGTAAGAAATACCAAAATCGTTGATGTAATCAAAGCATTAGAAGATTTCGGGGTGAAGGTGACGACATTCGATCCGTGGGCAAATCCTGAAGAAGTAGACTATGAATACAAATTAGAATGCCATAACATGATGCCAAATAAAAAATTTGATGCCATCGTTTTGGGCGTAGCTCATAAAGAATTTTTAGACATAGATTTTTCATTTCTTAGAAATGAAAAATCTATATTGTATGACGTAAAAGGTGTTTTGAAAAATAGTGACAATAAACTTTAATCATAAATATCAAAAATGAAAAAAAATATAGGTGTAATCATATTAAGTCTTGTATTTATTTTGCTGAGTTCATGTGCCAGCAAGAAGAAATTAGATTATTTACAAAATGTCGAAAGTGTAGCTTTAGAGGCTTCTATAAAGAATGCTAAATCTACCATCCAGCCCAATGACCAATTGGTAATCCTAGTAACAGCAAAAGATATGGATGTAGTAAAACCCTTCAACCAAAACTTTTCGTCTGGTCAAATTTTGCAATATTCTATACCAAGCAATAACGCTCCCACACAAAGTCAAACCTCTATCTCTGGACCTACTTATGTTGTAGACTCAAATGGAAATATTGAATTTCCTGTCATTGGAAAAATCAATACAGAAAATAAAACCACGGAAGAATTAAGAGATATACTAAAAAAGGAAATTTCAAAATATGTGGTAAATCCACAAGTTTCAGTTAAAAATACCAATTATAAAATTACTGTCTTAGGTGAAGTAAATCGTCCCGGAACATATAACATTCCTGAAGCCCAGACAACAGTATTAGAAGTCTTAGGATTAGCAGGAGACCTTACCATTTACGGAAATAGAGATGATATATTAGTGCTGAGAAATATAGATGGAACAATGACTAAAGAAAGAATAAATCTTACGAAAGCAGATTTTATCAACTCTCCTTATTTTTATTTAAAGCAAAATGATGTGATTATTGTATCTCCTAATGAGACCAAACAAAAAACCTCTCGATTAGACCCTAATACAGGTATTTACATTTCAGTAGCCTCAATCGTTGTAACAATTTTAGCCTTGATTTTTAAAAATTAATACATGAACAATAATAGTTTTCACGAAGAAGAAATCCACATTAATGAATTAATCAGACCTTATCTGAAACGTTGGAAATGGTTTGTATTAGGTGGAATATTTGCATTATTTATCGCTTATCTTTTTCTAAAAACACAAAATCCAGTATATGAAGTGGTCTCAACGGTGCTCATTAAAGATTCTAAAAAATCCATAGGAGGACAAGATTTTGAAATGCTGAGAGACTTATCAGGTCTTGGCAAAATGAGTTCTGATGGAGTAGATAACGAAATTGAAGTGATAAAATCTAAAAAACTAATGACCACGGTCATTAAAGACTTAGGTTTAGAAACAGATATCTATGTGCCTGGTTTTTTTAAAGATACTGAAGTGTATGGAAAGACTTCTCCAATTATTGTTAAAATTATAAGTGAAAAAGAAACAACTAAACCAGTAGAACCGATACATGTGACAATGAATGGAGATAAACTGATATTAAATTCTGATGATATAGGTATTATAAATTCAAGTTTTGATAAGTTAATTTCATTAAAAAATGCAAATATCATTATTCTTAAAAATAAAAACTATGTTCCAAATACTAAAAATCCAACGAATGAATTAATAATAAAAGTTTCTTCTTTAGAATCTAAAACAAATAATTATCAAGAAAAATTAAACGCTGCCTTAATTAATAAAGATGTTACGGTGATTAAATTATCAATGAATTATCCTAATGTGGATAAAGCAAAAGATATGATTAATAAATTGGTGGAGGTTTACAATGCGGATGCCGTAAATGATAAAAATGCAGAATCTAAAAAAACAGCAGAATTCATTGAAGAAAGAATTGCAAATGTAGGAAGAGACTTAGGAAATGTTGAACTCCAAAAAGAACAATTCAAAAAAGCAAATCAGATAACAGATTTATCTGTAGAAGGAGAAATAGGACTAAAAACATCTGCTGAGGCAAGAGCAAAACAGTTAGAAGTGGCTTCTCAGTTAGAATTAACCAATAGTTTAATCTCTTTTGTCTCAAGACAAGGAAATTATCAAATCATTCCTAATAATATCGGTTTAAATAATCCCGGTGCGGTTACAAACATCACTGCCTACAATCAATTGATTTTAGAAAGAAATCGCTTGTTAGAAAATGCTACGCCTCAAAACCCATTAGTGATTGAGGTAACGAGTCAAATCAATAATTTAAGACCTACCATTTTACAAAATCTTCAGAAAAGTAGAGAGGGATTACAATTAGCGGTGAATAGTTATGAACAAGAACAAAATCTCGTATCAGGAAAAATAGCCAAAATTCCTACTCAAGAGAAAATGTTTAGAAGTATAGAGCGTGAACAACAAATTAAAGAAGCGCTATATTTATTATTACTTCAAAAAAGAGAAGAAACACAAATATCTTTAGCGGTTACAGCCCCAAAAGCAAGAATTGTAGACAAGGCATTTAAGAACAAACAAGTTGCACCGAAATCCTCAATAATCCTTTTAGCTGGGCTATTGATAGGTTTGTTATTACCATTTGCGTTCATTTATTTATTAGAACTCTTTGATAATAAAGTAAAATCAAAACACGATATCGAAAAACTATCAAATGGTAAACCTATAATCGGTGAAATTCCTCAATTAGAAAAAGGAGAAGATGA
>JAYRDY010000255.1:0-2741 GCA_041909215.1 Cloacibacterium sp.
TTTTAAAAACTTCCAAACCAAGAGATTATATACTTCTAAAACACCAAATGTAAAAGAAGATATTATTGATATTATTGATGCTAATAAAGGAACGGTTTTAGTAACGCAACAGTCTAAAAATCAGTATCCTAATTATTTTGTAAGAAATATTAAAAACAACAAAGCAGAAGCCGTAACTCAGTTCGCCAATCCTTTTGCGAGTATTTCTACTATTCATAAAGAAGTCATTAAATACAAGAGAAACGATGGAGTAGAACTGAAAGGAACGCTTTATCTACCAGCAAATTATGATTTCAAAAAGAAACCAAAATTGCCACTTTTAGTTTGGGCATATCCAGAAGAATTTAAAGATAAAGCCACGGCTGGACAAAACACTGCAAACCCGAACGAATTTACTTTCCCAAGTTATGGTTCGTTTATTTATTGGGTGACTAAAGGTTATGCGGTTTTAGATGATGCAAGTTTCCCAATTATTGGGGAAGGAACTACAGAACCGAATGATACTTTTATTCCGCAATTGGTTGCGAACGGAAAAGCAGCAATTGATGCAGTCGATCAATTAGGTTATATTGATAGAAATAGAGTAGCTGTTGGTGGACATTCTTACGGTGCATTTATGACCGCAAATTTATTAACTCATTCTAACGATTTTGCTTGTGGAATTGCCCGAAGTGGTGCTTATAATAGAACTTTAACGCCTTTCGGTTTCCAAAGTGAACAGCGTAATTATTGGGATGTTCCAGAAATTTACAACGGAATGTCACCTTTTATGAATGCCAATAAAATGAAAAAACCAATTCTTTTGGTTCACGGTGAAGCAGATAATAATCCTGGTACATTTACACTTCAAACAGAGCGTTATTTCCAAGCGTTGAAAAATCTAGGAGCACCTGCCAGAATGGTAATTTTACCTAAAGAAGCTCACGGTTATGTTGCTAAAGAAAACATCTTACATTTGCTTTGGGAACAAGACCAATTCTTAGAAAAATGTTTGAAAAAATAATTGGAAAGGCGCTGAAAAGCGTCTTTTTTATTTTTGAAATAATCTTGAATTTGATAAAAATGTGTAATTTTAGAAAAAGTCTAGAATCTCACATCTGAAATCTAACATCTAACAAATGAATAATCTTTTACTAAAAGACGGCACTGTATATTATTATGGAAAAATTTTCACGGAAGAACAAAGTGAAATATATTATGTTAAATTGCTCAATGAAATCAATTGGCAACATGATGTAGTTAAAATTTTTGGTAAAGAAATTATTACCAAAAGAAAAGTTGCTTTTTTAGGAGATGAAGGAATTTCTTATAAATATTCGGGTAAAACTAAAATCGCTGAGAAATGGCTAAAATTTATTTTAGAAATAAAATCTACGGTGGAACAAATCTCAGGCGAAATATTTAATGCGTGTTTATTGAACTATTATCACAATGGATCAGAAGCGATGAGTTGGCATTCTGATAACGAAAAAGAAATTCTGAAACATTCTGCAATTGCGTCTGTAAGTTTCGGAGCGGAAAGAAAATTTGGTTTCAAACATAATTTTACTAAAGAAGAAATTTCTCTAATGCTTGAGAAAGGCTCATTACTCATCATGAAAGATGAAACCCAAATCTATTGGAAACACAAGCTTTATACGAATGCTAAAATCATTGAGCCAAGAATAAATTTGACATTCAGAACAATTGTAAACGACTAAACATAATATTCTAATTAATTCCTATAATTTATATTATGTTAAATTGTATTTTTTACGACTTAAATTAATTTATAGTTTCCTAACCTTCTCATTCCTTTTAATCCATTGAAAGTTTATACTCATTAATGAGAATTCTATAAAGTTGTAAATCGTTTAGCGCCATACTTTTACAAGAAAATTATGAAAAATTTTGTAGTTATTCTTTTGATAAATATTTCTTTTATTTCTTGTAACAAAAAAGAAACATCTTCATATACCATAATTCCTGAAGATACCATTCATCAGAACTATCCAGAAACTTTTGAGCCTAAAAAAGATACTTTGCAATTTTGCTATTTTTCTGTGGTTGGCAAAGATTCTTTGCACCTTTCTTACACTCTTTATCCTACAGATTCTGTAAAAGGAAAAATGAGATACGATAATTTTGAAAAAGATGGTTCTACGGGAAAAGTGTATGGTATAAAATCTGGTGATACCTTAAAATTAACTTACAACATGTTTTCTGAAGGAATGCATTCGTTAATAGATGTTCGCTTTTTGACCAAAGACAATAAACTTTACGAAGGAATTGCTGCTTTGAAACAAAAGAACGATTCTACTATGATTATTGTGAATGATAAAAGTGTAGATTTTGAATCTGGAAGAGTTTTATCGCCTGTTAAATGTAAATAATGTTAGTAATTTTTCATGCTATTCTACTCTATTTTAGATGAATTTTTTAATTTTTTCTCTACAAATAGTTGCAGTTTACTTTTTCTATTGGGTATTTTGATACTATGCGAAATCCTCGTATTTTTAGCAAAATTTAAACGCAATGTCATACTATCCTTTAAATACTATTCCAGATTATTACGGAATTGATGATTTACTTACAGAAGAACATATCTTAATCAGAAACTCTGTAAGAGATTGGGTTCAATCATTTATTATGCCTCAAATTGATGATGCAGCACAGCATCATAAAGATATTCCTAATCTCATGAAAGAATTAGGAGCAATTGGTGCTCTCGGTCCTTATATTCCAGAAGAATATGGAGGTGC
>JAYRDY010000256.1:0-2721 GCA_041909215.1 Cloacibacterium sp.
CTCTTCTTGATTTCTACAAGTTACTAAAAGCAAAAGAATACTGAACAGAAAAAACTTTTTCATAATTAGAAATTTGAAACAAAACTACATCAATTATCTTATAAAAAATTACCAAAATTCTATGATTTATAATAGCTTATTTCAAAAAACGAGGCTATCTCAAAAGCGAAATAGCTTTTTTTATACCCAACATCTAATAAATTTTATTTTTTAATTGTTTTGAAAAATTTTATCATTAATCAATAATAAATGTTAAAAAATTATCAATACTAATTTTTATTTTGTACCTTTAAGGTGTTGCTATTCATAAGTTTAGTAAATTAAAATCACACCATATTAATTAAAAAAACAAGGTCATGAAAAGAAATGTAAAATTGCTAGGTTTACTAGCTGGTTTAGGAGCTCTTGCTTTTTGGAGATACAAAAAAGCAACTCCCGAAGAAAAACAAAAAGTGAATAACTTCATCAACAATGCTAAAGACAACATCAATAAATTTGGAGATGATTTAAAAACAAAGGCAAATGATTTGAAATCTGAAGCAGAGAATAAATTTAATGAATTTAAAAATCAAGCAGAAACTACCGCCGAAAACATAAAAGAAAAAGTAGAAGATAAAATTGAAGAATTGAAATCTTAATAAAAAAGAGGCTGTCTCAAAAGCGAGATAGCCTCTTTTTTAGATATTTTTCGCAACTGCTTTTCATATTGTTTTTTTTAACTAATTTAGACAATCTAAAAAAGCATCGACTTCGTTTGTAAATTCTTGAACTAAAGTTCTTCGAATTCCCCGCACTTTGCGAATATTTTTTCGTTAGCAGAAATTTTATAAAACCTTAAAAAAACAAAAACAATGAAACAAATTTTACTTTTTCCTTATTATGTTTAGGAACTCTATCCTTTGCACAAAAAAAAGAATATAACAAAAATATGATTGGCTGCTATAAAGGTTCAGAACAAAATCAGCAAGTTGAAGGGGTTTCAAAATATTGGGTATCTTGTAGATTAGAAAAAGGAAAAAGTGTCCTTCTATTTGTGTCAATAAATAAAGATGGAGAGGTTATCCAAACGACTGAAAATGGAAATTGGTGGACAAATAATGGTAAATATTACGAACTTCACAAATACGATAACGTTACTGATGTTTACAACTATAAAGTTCTTGAAAATGGAGATGTATCATTCAAATCTATAGAATTAATGGGTAAACAGGATGATACATATGAATTTATTGATTATAAAATAGCAGAAGATTAATAAAACTTCTGCTTACATTAAACAATTAAATAAATACGAATACTCATTATCACATAACCATACAAAACCATTCCTTTTTCTTTTATGGTATAGCTTTCTTTCATTTTTTTTATTGTTGCTCAAAGTCAGGAGACTTTGCACAGCGGGGAAGGTTCAGAAATAATTATTGTCGAAAAACTATTGATAATAACATATAGTCCGAATGAAATTTATTTAATGAATAAAAATAACATCACATAACATAGGTAGCTGTTGCACAACTCCTTTTTTTTAGAAAATAGTTTTCAAAAACATATATTTTGACCTCTTTAGAAGCAATTTTAGAGAGGTTTGTTTTTTAGTTGTAGTTCAAAATTCTAGAATTTGATAAAATCTTAATTAATCTCCAAAGCTAATTCCAACGCCTTTTGCGGTTTTCACCATATCACAATTAGGATCTACAAAATTTGGACGGTCTATTGCTTCTTTGAATGGCACAGAAATAATATTGGGATGGCGATAAGCCACCATTTTTCCGTACTCTTCGTTGAGCACCATTTCGAATGCTTTTACGCCAAATTGAGTTGCCAAAATTCTATCATAAGCAGTTGGCGTTCCTCCTCTTTGTAAATGCCCCAAAACAGTTTCGCGCATATCTGCCTCAAAACCAATAGATTTCAAATCATGAACCAATTTATGAGCCACCCCTCCTAATCTTACATTTTCGTATCCTACCTCATCACTTACTTCAGAAAGCAAACCTCCACCTTTCGGAATTGCACCTTCTGCTATTACTACAATGGCATTGCCTTTTCCTCTATTAAATCTACTATTGAGTTTTTTTACTACTTTTTCGATGTCATAAGGAATTTCTGGAATCAGACAAACTTCTGCCCCACCAGCAATGGCAGCATGCAAAGCAATCCAACCCGCATATCTTCCCATTACTTCCAGTACCAAAACTCTGTTGTGACTTGCAGCAGTAGTTACCAATCTATCTACCGCTTCTGTTGCGATTTGCACAGCCGTCTGGAAACCAAAGGTAAAATCGGTAGCAGACAAATCGTTATCAATGGTTTTTGGAACACCAATAATATTGAGTCCTTTTTCGTATAATTGTTGAGAAATTCTTTGCGAACCATCACCACCAATACTAATTACGGCATCTACACCTAAATATTGCAGTTTGCGAATCATTTCATCTGATCTATCTACCGCTTCCCAAACACCATCTTTATTTTTGTAAGGCCAAGCAAAAGGCCCACCTTTGTTCGTAGTTCCTATAATTGTTCCACCATCTTTATGAATTCCTGCTACGGTTTTATCATCTAAAACCATAATTTCTGTGGGTTCTTTTAATATTCCGTCATACGCATTGATGCTTCCTACCACTTCCCAATCTTTTTCTTGGGATGCTCTTTTTACCACCCCTCTCATTACCGCATTTAATCCTGGGCAATCTCCACCTCCTGTTGCTACTAATACTC
>JAYRDY010000257.1:0-2707 GCA_041909215.1 Cloacibacterium sp.
GGTTAATTTTTCAATTAACAAGTTTTTAAACTCATGAGCACCAAAGATAAGTACTATGCCATTTTGTGCTGCACTAAAGAGTAAAACAATACTCCCAAAACTCAGCATCAAAAACCATAATCCTTGATCCTCATGAGATAAATAAAGAGGTATAAGCAATACAGGAATTAATCCATTTAAAATTTTTAAAAATTGAAAGATAAATACCCAAGTAGTATTGCGCCTAATCAAAATTGATGCGCTCCTTCTCAAAAACTAACGGCCGTTTAAGTACTTGCGTGTAAATGGCTCCTATATATTCGCCAATAATGCCTATAAAAAAAAGCATCACTGAGAACATAAACGCAGTCATAATGAGTAACGGTGCCATACCTATACTCATTGAATCCCAAAATAACAATTTAGCAATTAAATATCCAGCACCTGTTAAAAAGCTAAGTATGCCAAAAAATACTCCTATAAAAATTGCCATACGAAGAGGAACTTTTGAATTGTTAATGATTCCTAACATTCCCATGTCATACAATGAATAAAAGTTATTTTTTGTAAGGCCACGAATACGTACTGGCTGATTATACGGTATCATGGCAACACTGAAACCAACTTCTGCCAGCATCCCTCTAAAGAATGGATAAGGATCGTCCATAGTTTTTAAAGCATCCATAACCTTACGATCAAAAAGTCCAAATCCCGTACAATTTTTAAAGATTCTCACTTCTGAAAGTTTACCAAGCAAGTCATAATACAACTCCCTTACTTTAAACATCAAACCATGCTCTTCACTCTCTTTTTTGACAGCAAGAACGATTTCATTGCCTTCTTCCCATTTTTGAACAAATACAGGTAACAATTCTGGTGGATCTTGTAAATCCGCAACAACGGAGATGACGGCATCTCCCGTTGCTTGAAACAAAGCATGTGTCGGAGACTTAATATGCCCAAAGTTTCTTGCATTAACAATAACTTTGACATTTTTATCTTGAGAAGCAATAGTTTTTAAAATTTCAACAGTGCGATCTTCCGATGCATTATCAATAAAAATATGCTCATACTCATAATGAGACACCTTTTCATTCATCACTTTTTTAACTTGAGTATATAACTCTTCAACATTGTCTTCTTCATTATAACATGCAGTTACAATACTTATTTTTTTCATACAGTTTTAGTCCTAAAAACAAATTTTTTATTTAATACAAAAGATACAACAGCTAAAGGTGCAAGTAATACAACACCATTTATATACATATTTTCAAAACCAAAATACTTAAATAACCAGAGAAAAGAGATATTCAGTCCATAAATGATGATGTAAACAGCAACAAATCTAAAAATAAGACTATTATCATGACTACCAAAGACTAACTTACCTATGGTTTTAAAGTTAAACAATACACCTAAAATCGTAGAGCATAAAACAGCCAACGAATAGTGCATATTGAAAAAAATAAAAATAGCAAACAAGGAATACCCAAAAATAGTATTTAAAATTCCCACAAAGAGAAATTTAATTAATTCTATACTGATCATATTTTCATTTTCATTTTATGTTTTTTGAATTATCAAAGACAAAAATTTTGATTGATAGTTCATTTTTCTTAAAAATTGACAACAAAAATAATTGAATGTCGAACATAACAACATACCGAGAAAGTAATACAGCAAAGCCTTGTTTCGAGGCCAAGCGGCCCCCCCCCATTTGAGTAATAATAAAACCTATATAAAAATGATTTAAAAAAATATTTAAACTTAATAAGCCTAATTTATTGAATATTGTTTTTTGAAAATACGGAAATATCAAGGATTTTTGACTAAACGAAATTGCAATACTTAGAGCCAAGAACAATATTATAATAAAATCTATATTACCTCTTTGTTTAATAATAACCATACAATAGATTATAAAAAGATAACTTGCAATCTCTATTAATGTTAAAAGCCAAAGTCCTAAAATTGTAAAATTAGTCGCCATTATTTTAGTTGAAATAAAATACAACAAATATCCTAATGATATATCTGCAATTGCACGGATAAGACCTATATGAATAAAGCCATCAAATACCGGTTCCATTATAGGCCCCATATGCCCATATTTAAAGGCTATCGTACCATACCCAATTAAACAAATTAGAGGAGCGCCAATATTGGTAAAAAAACTTTTATATTTTAATATCAATGGTACTAAAATCATAAATGCACCCATCATTGCAGATAAGTACCATAGTGTACCAACGACTGAACTTACAGGAAATCCAAATATTTGCAGAAGGAATAGATCTCCTATAGCTAAAAAGACCCCATGAATTATGTTTGGAACGGCATTGGGTACCAAAAGATGCAATAAAACAAAACCCGTACAGGTTGCAACGAGAAATTCCAAATAAAATGCTTTGAGTTTATGTTCTAAAAATGCTCTAGTCCTGAGCCATATGTCATCATTCTTTTCATTATTGACAGCAAATTTTTTTGCCAATAAAATCCCAGTTACCATATAAAAAAATTCTACGCCAATGTACCCTTCTAAACAAAGTGATGTGAATTGCCAACTATGGTGTTAAAAAATAAAAATGGCAAAAACAAACTTCATTAAATCAATTGTTCCATTTCTATTATTTACGATATTGCTCATGACCATTGCCTTTAACTTTTATTAAAATCTTCAAAATGTCGCTTGAAATTTATTTTCTTTTATAGACACTTATTAATG
>JAYRDY010000258.1:0-2689 GCA_041909215.1 Cloacibacterium sp.
GTATGAAACGCTCAATACTACAGGCACATTAAAAAGATTGCAGGAAGAATTGGATCTCATCAAAGAAAAATATGCGATGTCCAGAAGTATGGAAATGCCAAGAGGAAAACGCTTCTTGATGTATCATGAAACACTCATCAAATGGAGAAATTTTGTTCTGGAATTAAAGAAGTACAATAATAGGACTATACTTCTATTAGATTATAAAAATATCCTGAAAAATCATTTATCTACCGCTTTACCCAATCAATGGACACCTGCTTCAGATAAACAAATTGTTCATAACACCATGCAACAATACAAACACCGATTTTAGAAATGAATAAAAAACTCACCTTATTATTTTGTCTTTTGGCAATAGTATTGCCAATTATGGGATTTTCCCAAACAGACGGCGATTACAGCAACCTGCTCCAGTTTTTAAAAGGAGACGGAGCCTTTGAAAAATGGTTTATGGAAGTATTCACCAAGTTGGATAACAGTGTGCAGGATAGCGCACAAGGTTCAGCTTTAGTAGGAAAAGCCATTGGAGGATTAGGAGCTTTAATGTATCTCGGATATATGGGTTGGCAAATGGCAGCTGGAGACAGAGAATGGGAAATCACCCCGATGCTAAAACCAATTCTGATTGGATTTACGCTCGTTTATTGGACAGGATTTGTCAATTTGATACAAGCCCCTTTTGAAGCCATAGCTCAACCTGGAATTGCCATCTTCAGTGACATCGAATCTGAAGTTAATGATTTGCGGGTGCAAAGATTCAAAAAGCAGCAACAACTATTAGATGCCGTTATCAAACTCAATGCGGAAGAAGATGCCAAGCAGGAAGTCATCAATAACACCAGTCAAAATGCAGATGATTCTTGGTTTGATGTAAGCGAGGGATTAGATAAACTCATTCAACCCATCAAAGAATGGCAGATCAGAATGCAATTTCAAATGCAAAAATTAGTCGCTGAAGTCATTGAATTTGTCTGCCTTTCCATTTTGAGAATTTGCGTGTATCTCATTTTCTTCATCCAAAAAATTTGGGCATACATTCTTATTATTTTAGGGCCTATTGCTGTAGGAATGGCATTAGTTCCAGGATTTGAAAATTCCTTGTACAGCTGGGTGTCTAAATTTATCAATATCAATCTCTACACTTTTGTGGCTTATACGATTATCAATATCGGACAGCAACTCATTGCTTCTGGCTATACGATGGAAATAGAACGATACGACACCCTTTTGTCTAACGGAACCATCACCAATTTAGATGCTTTAATGGTCTATGTAAGTAATTCGGGAATGATTTATAACCAATTGTTTACCTGTGTTGCTTATATCGTCACGGGAATTGGAGTTCTGATGACACCCACCATTGCTGACACCATTGTTACTGCAGGAGGAGCTGGTGCAATGACCAAAATGAAAAGTGCAGTAGGAAAAATGACGAGCAGTGCCAAAACAGCAATATTAACTGCAAAAACAGGAGGAGCTTCTACAGTCGCAGCAGCAACAAAATCCGCAGCAGCAGGTTCAGCATCGGGAATGGTAAACAATGCTATGAAGAATAGCAAATAAACTTAACTGTCTAATTACCTAATACCAACTACTAAATACCAAATACTAATTACTAAATATCAATTACCCAATAAAAATGCTTATCAAAAACATAGAACAAAGAATTAAAATCAACAAGGTGGTTTCCATCTCCGCCATTGTGTTTGCTGTTTTCATCGTTGTTGCAGGTTTCTTCTTTGCATACAGAATAATTGAAGATTCCCGAAAATCCATTTACATCCTAGATAATGGAGTTCCTGTACTGGCAAAGCAAACCGATGTTTTATTGAATCGTCCTGTGGAATACAAAGCACAAATAGAACTTTTTCATCGATTGTTTTTCACATTGGCTCCAGATGATGCCTACATCAAGGACAATATTCAAAAGTCATTATATCTCATTGATGATAGCGGAAAAAAAGAATACACCAATCTAAAAGAAAAAGGATTTTACAATCAGATTATTGCTTCTAGTTCGATGGTCAGTATTCACGCAGATTCTATTGCAATCAATATGGAGCAAAAGAAGTTTGCTTTTTTCGGAAAGCAGATGATTACGAGAAAATCATCGGTCATTACAAGAAAGTTAATCACCGAAGGCTATTTTGATGACATTATCCGAAGTCCTAATAATCCTCATGGCGTAATGCTTAAAAACTGGCGAATCCTAGACAACGAAGAAATCTCTAACCAAACCAAAAACTCGTATTAAAAATGGATACTACACTAAAACAAACTGGACAAAAATGGCTGAATTGGGCAAGTCAACATCCGAAAAAATTCTTCATTTATTCGATGGTATTTTTATCGGTGTCCTTTATTGGCTCTCTCATTCAAGGCTTCTTTTTCCCTTCAGATAATGCTTTTAAAATAAAGCCTCCGATTTTGTATTCCAAAAGTAAGATGGAACAAAATGCCACCGTAAACAATGAAAAAGAACTGGAAAAAATTGTTAATGAACTTAAATCACTAAAAGTGAAAAGCGACCGTAAACAATTACAAAAAGAAGACAGTTTACGAATTGACTACTTGTTTAACCAATACCAAAAATTAAAAAATGCCAGTAGTACTGGAGGCAATTTATCTAAAATAATAACTCAATGAAAAAACTTGATTTCAAACAGAAAAAATACATCTTGCCACT
>JAYRDY010000259.1:0-2683 GCA_041909215.1 Cloacibacterium sp.
GGTAGATTCCCAGTTATCACCGTAAAGTGTAGGTGTGTGATCTCGCTCAATAGTAAGTGTTAAAAACATTAACCTTTTACCCGTACCTGTTGTAGGAGCACTAAATGTAATATTTGGCCTTCCTGCTGTACCACTACCAGTTGCAGAAAACGTTTTACTTGCAATCAATAATGGAGTTGATAAGCAGAAGCCCTCATCCGTATCTAAGATACCATCATTATCATTGTCTAAATCGCAAGCATCAAATACACCATCTCCGTCTAAATCAGTTGTATTTATTAAGACAGTAACAGCATTAGAAACTGGGCTATAACAACTATTTACACTATCATAATAAAAAGCATAATAAGTACCCGCTCCTGCCTGGGTAATTTGAGTCCCAGATAATGCAGAACCTGTATGGTTGCTATTAGTATACCAAACTAATGAAGAACCAGCTGGAATTGTTCCTGTTTGTGCTGTGTTTAAATTTACAGTTATTGCAGGGCAAGTGTTAGTGATAGTCGTTCTAACAAACGGAGCTGAGGCACCTGCATTACATGCAGTTACTACACCGAATCTGTTAGTTGTACTATTAGGACTATTTGCTGTACCAATTGTCAACGTAAATTCACCATTAGGAGTTCCATCGCTAGATCCACCAGTCGTACTTTCTCCTACAATAGCCCATCCAGCAGGTAACTCCTTTGTTGGAGCAGGTTGCCCTACAGTGCCTTGTGTTTTACTGAGTTGAAACTTAATAACATCTCCTTCTATTAAATTTCCTCCCGATGGAAATGTAAAAACTCCAGATGTATTAACCAATGCTGTAGCCACAACATTTCCTTTGGTATCTACCGCATTTACATATAATGCATTGGCGATGTTCCAAGTTCCGCCGCCTGTTCCTCCATTGTCGATTCCTCCTGTCATACCATTATTATCTATATACACTGTACCTGAAACCGACGGTCTTGCTAATGGTAAAATAGAGATCAAATTGGCAGACGCAGTTTCTGTAGATAGATTTGTAGCACTTCTTGATAGTGTAAAACTAGGGTTTCCTGAAGAGATTGTTCTATAAGCTGTAGTATAACCTATACCGTCATACTCGTTCGGGCTCAAACTTGACTGATAAGATGAAGTTCCATTAGTATTATTCATCACATCAGTTTGTATAGTAGTCCAACCACTAGAAAATAAAACATTATTTTGTTGGGATATACCTCCAGTACCAAAAAAAACAAGGTTATTGATTGAATTTCCTTCAGGTATTGTTGGGGTAGTTCCTGATAATGTTAAGAAATCAGTATCCGTATTAAAATTTCTGGCATTGTCCCATTTAAGAAAGGTAGGATTAGGTTTTGCATTTTCAAAAATTGCTATTTGTACGATCATTTCGTCTCCTGAGTTTTCAGGAAGGTTAATTCCTGGAAATGTTATTGTTGCAACTCCTGAGGGCATTCCCATTGCATCTGAAATATAACTTACTGTATTCTGAGTAGTAAAAATCGTTGTATCTTTTGAACCAGTAACTGTGTCATCAGACCAAGGGCCAGAAATCCATTGTGTTGAAATACCGTTCACTGATATATTGTGAGAATATTCTCCATCTGTAGCTCCATCTGAATTATCTACAAAATTACTATTATAAGGATCATGTATTCTTTCAGAAAATGTGGAAATTATCATCAGTCTATTTTTACCAGCTGGTATATCAATCGTTACCGTTGGAATTCCAGAAGCTCCGCTTCCGTTGGCTTTGTATGTGCCGCTAGCAATAAGTGTTGGTGTTTGTGCATTAATAAAGGTCGAAATCGCGACCAGTAGTAATGTTAAAATTTGTTTTAGTAGTTTCATCATTTTTTTTGTGTATAAAAGAATTATTAATAGGCATACCGAGATTAATTGGCTAAAAAGCCAATAATCTCAATACTGCACATATAATAAAATTTGTGTTTTTCAATCTTATCTATAATTGTTTGCGAAATTTTTCTCGCTAATAAATTTAAATTATAGATGTAGGAGGTCTAACAGAATGTTTGCCTAAAAAATGATTATTTTTTATGAAAGGATTGCTGTAATTATAATCTTGTTGAGTAGAAAAATCTTCATTTTTTATAAACTGATAATTATAATAGTCAACATTTTTTGAAAAATTTTGCCCTCTATTGCTTGAACAATAGACTATATTTTTGTCTTTTGATGAAATAATTACAAAATTATTATCAAAACTATTATAGAAAAATTTTACAGAGTAGTGTATTTTTACGGTAGCTTCTTTTTTAGGAGCCGTACTATTAACTAGTGCTTTCTTTTGTTTTGTAATTTTATGATTCTTTCTTTCAATATTTACAAGTTTGTAATGATTAGATTCTGTACTATCATAAACTGTAGCGTCACCATATATATAAATTACTGCTTTACTTTCATTAGATATACTAGAATTTTCTGCAGAATTATTCTTTTGGTCTATAACCTGAACATCTGCATGATTGAGAATATCATCTTTTTTTTCTGAGGATTCTGCGTATAAAGAAATACTAAAAATAAATAATAGAAAAACAACAAAAGACTTTGCTCTCTTCAGAACAAAATCTTTAACTAAAGTCTCACAATTATTTATGTATAATTTCATAAAATAATTACAGTAGTGTTTATTTAATAATTTAGTAACTGTACAACATTACTTTTTGATTTCATC
>JAYRDY010000260.1:0-2678 GCA_041909215.1 Cloacibacterium sp.
TTAGATATTCCACGATCAATAAGATATTGGGTTAAGCTACTTCCTAGAGTTATTATTTTATCGGTACTATTAATCCATCTAATTAGGTTGTTGTTGTGTAAGAAAAATTTATCTAAATCTGAGGGAACAAGATGAATAAGACCTATAATTTTGCATTTTTTTAAATGGAATATAGGTCTCGCAATAAAAAATTGGTTATGCGTAGGTAGTAGATATTCCATTAAAAATAACTTGTCTTTTTTCTTTATTTTTATAAATAGGAAAATAGAAAAACATATATATATTATATTCTGTAATATATATATGTTTTTGTCAAAAACACGAATATTGGGCAATACATATATCTTTGCTTCTTGACTGTGTTCTCTTTTGATTTGTTGGCATAGATATACCATTCCTGCATGATTGCCTCTAGTGTTTTGCCAATCTTGACATATAAAATACTCCATTGTTGTTATTATTTATTACGTGTGTAAAAAAAACCGAAAAGAATAATAATTGGATAAATTTCACGGTGAAAACAAGACCATCCTGTAACACCATAAATGGTATATGTAATGAGAACTCCTGCAAAAGCCCAATTTATAATACTATTTATTCCTTTTGACTTATTTTTTATTGTATTAGAATAAATACGTGATATGATATAATATGACCAAAATGAAAAGCCTATAATTCCTGTTTCTGCTAAAATAATTAAATGAGAATTATGAATTGGGTTAGTTAAAAAGAAATCTCCTACTGGGCCGATATTAGATAAAAATAGATTTTGCATGAATTTTACATGCGTATTTATCCCGATTCCAATTAATGGTGATGTTGAAAAACATTTAAAAGCTAAGTTGTAATGAAGTAATCTATTATCAATTTGCGTGTCTAAATCAGATCTAAAAAATAAATCACTGATTGGACTTAAATATAAGATTTCGATGATTATTACAGCTCCTAATAATTGTAGTATAAGTTTAGGTCTATTGAGATTCTGTGAATTCTTATATAATAAATAAATAATAAAT
Source organism: Cloacibacterium sp. (assembly GCA_041909215.1). Taxonomy (GTDB): domain Bacteria; phylum Bacteroidota; class Bacteroidia; order Flavobacteriales; family Weeksellaceae; genus Cloacibacterium. Next base: position 1,017 of record JAYRDY010000260.1, read on the forward strand.
ATACTTCCTAAAATAGCTAGATATGAAGTTCTAGAAAAGGTGAAATAGATAATAAAACAGCCAATAAATATCATTTTAAGACTATCAATAACTTTATATTTATTTAGATAACATGAGAAAAAGAACATAGTTGAGATTGCTGCAAATAATGCTAAAGCTCCAGGATGAATAAATGTACCTATTGCGGAAGGTGTGCCTCTTCTAAATGCCCATTCTGATATCTCTGGATGAAATATTTGTGATATGATCTTTATACTGAAAACAGGGAAGAATAATGTGATAATAAATTGTACTATGATTGCATATTTAAATCCATCGAATAATGCATGTAGTACCTCTTCTCTAGATAGATACTTGGAGATAAAATAAAAAAATAAATAGATTTGTATTATTCTAAATAATATTGGTATTTCCGCAATCTTTAGTTTGTTATAAGGATTTAAGATAGATATAATGAATATTGCAAGAATACTTATTGCTACTAACTTATTATGATATTTAGTTTTATAATGGGTTTTATTTATTTGAAATAATAATGCTAACACAATAATGGCTATAGATACATCTAAAGAAAGCATATTTTCAAATGCGCCAGGCATTCCATCTCTAAGCGGATTTATATTTATAGAATACAGTAAACATCCTAGCGGAATCTGTTGGATAAATAGACTAAGAAAAAGAAAATTTATTTTTTCTTTTTTTCTATTTAAATAAAATAGTCTAGCTATCGTTATTGTAAATAAAATTATTAATAAAAGGTATCTCACAATATTTTAATTTTGGAAGAGCAATTTATTCTTTTTATGTTAGATAATTTTCTAATGATTTTTTTAGATAAGTGATGGATATTTCTTTTTCTTTATCTAATATAGAATTAATTTCTCCCCAGTTAATGATTTCTTTGTTTATCTTTAAAGTCGAAAGAAGAGACTCTAATCGTGCATTTCCACGCTTTGAGTTTTCTAAAATGTAAAAAGGTTTATTGAATAAAATAGAAAATACAGTCCCATGGAAAGAATCTGTTATAACATATTCTGCATCCATAAATGCGCGAATCCATTGTTCTATGGATGGCACAGATGTTTTAGTTTCTTTGAAGGATATACTGAAAGGTACTAATCCTAATTCCTTGCTTTTATTTTTTACGATTTCTTGGGTTGTTTTAGACGGGTCTAAGATATAACAGAATAAATTCCCTGCACACTTTTCCGTATTGGAAGCTGTTGTCAAATTTTTGTAATGTTCTACAGGCAGTAACATTGTAGGGTCTAGAGTTCTTATTGGCGACGGTGAATTCCATCCATTATTTAAAGCTAATTGTATCCCTGATTCTTCACGAAAGGACACTGCTGAAAACCGTTCATATAACTTGGTGCATTCTTTTATTTCTTTTTGACTCATTGTATGTGTATCAGTACCCATGGAAATCGCATAACCAATCCGTTTTACATTAGAATCTCCTAGAAATTTAAAAAAGTAATTTTGAATACCTAAAAAAGATGTGTATTCTTTACGCCAAACCTGATCAGACCCTACAACAAAAGCTCCAAAATTATATTTTTTTAATTTATCTAACTCTCTTATGCTTTTTATACAATCTGTGTGAGGTATATATTTTAAATAAAAATCACGGGCATTGCGTTGTAATGTTTCAAAAATATA
>JAYRDY010000261.1:0-2668 GCA_041909215.1 Cloacibacterium sp.
TTAAGGTTTTTAAGATTAAACTTCATAAAATGAAGCTCTGCGTCTACAACCAAATTCTGCAAAGGGAAATATTGCACACTTCCTTTTACTTCGCTCAAAGTTCCATCATCATAAACCGCCGAAAAATTATTGGCAAAATTATACGCAGAACGATTAAGCGTATAAACCATATCAAACAAATTATTGGCTTTAAAAAACTGAGCATTTTTTAATTGACTAAAACCTGCATTCACGTCATATTTCAAATCTTGGTCTATATCGCCTTTCAAACCAAAATAAAAATGATATTTGGTTTCCGTAGGTTTTAAAACCAAATCCGAAACAAGAAATGGATTTTGTTGAAGCAAGTTTGAATAAGAATTCAACTGAACTCCGCCATCAATCCCTGCATAGAATTTATATTGTTCAGTAGCTTCATACAACACTTCCGCAAAAGGAAACCAGCGGAAATTGTTGGTTTTAGCTTCCTCTGTATTTTTATCTGATAGTTTAACATTCACAAAAGAAAAATCTGAACCAATTGCCAAATAAGAATTGCCTTTGTAGAAAGAAATTTTAGGTTTCAAACTTGTTACTAAATATTGTGATTGGTTTTGATTCAACAATTCAAAAGTTGATTTTTGAGTAGAAAGTTTCACGCCTAAATCTGCATTAATCTTGGTGTTTTCTTCTGCTAAAAACGGCAAATCGTATTTAGAAAAGTTAATTTGAGCTTCCCCAGAATTTTCCTTCGCATCGAAATGATCTGTTAAAATAGATGATTTAAATCTGACATCATTAATCCAATCATTTTTGAAAAAATCATAATATCCATTGATTTTCAATTCGTTATAACTTTGTTTCAAATCAATATCAGAAGCAGGTTGCAATGCGTAAATTCCGTAATAATTGTAATTATGATTACCGAAGTCTGCAGTTATATTAAATTTACCCATTTCTGTGGTAGAATTGATGAATGCCGCCACATTGAAATCGCTTTGCTTAGAACTCCAAGGGAATTCTTTTTTGAGACCATTGGTAGAAAGCCCGTGAAGATCTACCCCAATTTCTGTGTCTTTGCTGATTTCGTAAGAAAGATTTCCGTCCGCCAAAAATTTAGAATAGTTGCCATAACCTACCTGAAAATAGTTTCGCTGACTATCATTATTGAATTTCGGAGAAATATCTTCGCCTTCAATGGTAGAAGTTTTGAAATCTGAAACCGCAGGAACATTGGTAATTTTATATTCTACTTTTTCCTCTTCTTTTTCTTTCGGAGGATAATTTTTCTCTGTTTCTACCGAAGTTTTTTTCTTTTCGATTTTCTTCACTTCAGGTTCTCGTTTTCTGTCGAGAATGAGTCTTTCTTCTTTAATTTGAGCCAAAGAAAACTGAGAAATTCCTACCAAAACGAGAGTTACTATTTTTATGTTTTTGTTCATTTTTTTTCGTGTTACGAGAGTTTCGCTCCTACGGAGCTTTTTTAATATTACAAAATGATTTCTACAAACCTTTTACTCCTATGGAGCAAAATTTTTACAAATTCCTTCATCAATCATCCAACAGAATTATTTAATCAACTTCTTCACTTCCTTCGCTTCTGAAACTATTTCTGGGAAATCCTGATAGTTTTCTATGATTTGATCACAAGTATAACTTGCCTGATAATTGTCTTTCAAAGCCAAATAATTTCTCGCCATCAAAACCAAAGCTTTTGCGCCCCAAAATTCTTCTGAAGCATAATTATTAGCTAATTTGAAAATAGTTTCATTTGAAGATTTGAAAGCTTTTCCTTTGTTTTGATAAAACGCTTTTGCGTATAAAGCTTCTGCTGCCACTTCTGTATTTGCAGATTTTTCTAACGCTGCATAAGCAGTTTGTGCGTCTTTATCTTTACCTTGATTCATCAAACTTCTGGCTTTAATTACTTTCGCTTGTTCTAAAACCGAAGCAGAATTTTTAGAATTTTTCAAAACTTCATTCGCAAATTTTTCAGCTTGAGAGAAATTCTTTTCTTCGGCATAAATTTTCATCAATTCAGTATTGGCGAAGTTTTTAATATTGACATTCGAAGAATTAGCAAGCCCTTCTAAATAAATCTTCGCTTCCGAAGTATTATTTTCACTTAACAAAATCTGAGAAATTCTTACTTGAGCATCTTCTTGATAATCATTTTGCACATTGACAACTTCTCCTAAAACGAGTTTTGCCTTAGCTAAATTTTTAGTTTGATAATAACTTTCGCCCAATTCATATTGCGCTTGGTAGAATATTTCACCAGTTGGATTTTGGGTTAAAAACTTCTCGTAATTCGGGATGGCTTTTGCGTATTCTTTCTTCGCAAACTGCTGTTGAGCCAAAGAAAGATTGATTTCGTCTAAATCAGTTTGAGCAATATTTACACCCAAGTTTTTTGCAAAATATTCGTAACCAGAAGCGTCTCCGTTTTTCAAATAAATCGGTTTTGCTGCGGCTACAATTTTTTCTGCATACGCCGTATTTTTATATTTATTACCAAGAGCTTTCAGTTCTGCTAAAGCTTTCTCTGGTTGATTTAAGTCTTCGTAATTCTGTGCTCTGTAAATTTCTGCATTCGCAACCAAATCTTTATCAGCTCCAATTTTTATCACTTGCGAAAACGCATCGCTAGAATTTTGAAACTGATCAATCGAAGCATAAGAAGTCCCCA
>JAYRDY010000262.1:0-2654 GCA_041909215.1 Cloacibacterium sp.
AAAATATGGACATGAAAAAAACCTTCAGATAAAATTCTGAAGGCTTTTATGTTTGATATTATTTCTTGCTTATTATAAAGAAGCAGAGTGTAATAATAAATCTGTTAACTTGTTAGAGTAACCAGTTTCGTTATCATACCAAGAAACTAATTTTACGAAGTTTGGTGATAACATGATACCAGCATCTTTATCAAAGATAGAAGTTCTTTTATCTCCTACGAAATCCTGAGAAACTACTAAATCTTCTGTGTAACCAAGAATTCCTTTTAATTCTCCTTCAGAAGCAGCTTTAATAGCAGCGCAAATTTCGTCGTAAGAAGTAGCTTTTTCTAATCTTACCGTTAAGTCAACTACAGAAACGTCAGCAGTTGGTACTCTGAAAGACATCCCTGTTAATTTTCCGTTTAATGAAGGAATTACTTTACCTACCGCTTTAGCAGCACCTGTAGAAGAAGGGATAATGTTTAATAATGCACTTCTACCACCTCTCCAATCTTTCATAGATGGTCCGTCAACTGTTCTCTGAGTAGCAGTTGTAGCGTGTACAGTTGTCATAAGACCTTCTACGATACCGAAGTTTTCGTGAACAACTTTTGCTAAAGGAGCAAGACAGTTAGTAGTACAAGAAGCGTTAGAGAAGATTTGTAAATCTGCAGGTAATTCTTTGTGGTTTACTCCCATTACGAACATTGGAGTGTCATCTTTAGATGGAGCAGAAAGAACTACTTTTTTAGCACCAGCGTTAATGTGAGCAGATGCAGTATCTTTAGATAAGAAAAGACCTGTAGATTCTACGATATAATCTGCACTAACTTCATTCCATTTTAGGTTATTAGGATCTCTTTCAGAAGTGATTCTGATGGTTTTACCGTTTACAACTAAATTATTTCCTTCTACTTTTACTTCTCCGTTAAATTTACCATGCACTGAGTCATACTTCATCATGTAAGCCATGTATTCTGCGTTGATAAGGTCGTTAATTCCTACGATTTCAATGTTGTCTCTTTCTAACATTGCATTGAAAACTAAGCTTCCAATTCTTCCGAATCCGTTGATTCCTACTTTAATTGTTGACATATTTTTTTGATTTTAGTTAATATAATATAATTACATGGCCAAGATTTCAGAAATCTGTAATAAATCTTGGTTAATTTCATTGTGTTTTTTTATTGCGTCTTCTATTGGGGTAAAGACTAAGTCATTAGATCTAATGCCTGCCATAACGTTGGTTAATCCCTTCATAAGTCCTACAACGGCACCATATCCCATTCTGCTCGCCAAAACTCTGTCTGCGCAACTTGGTGCGCCACCTCTTTGTATGTGTCCTAAGATAGATACCCTGATGTCGTAATCTGGGAATCTTTCTTTTGTTTTTTTAGCTAAATCGTAAGTAGAAGCCAATTGCTCGCCTTCTGCTACGATAACAATACTAGATGTTTTTCCTCTTTTTTGTGCTTTTTCGAAAGTTTCGAATAGATTATCTAAACTATCTTTTCTTTCTGGAATTAAAATATCTAATGCTCCAGAAGCAATACCACTATTCAGTGCGATGAAACCAGCGTCTCTACCCATTACTTCAATAAAGAAAACTCTACTGTGCGAAGTGGCAGTGTCTCTAATTTTGTCAATAGCATCCATTGCGGTATTAAGTGCTGTATCATAGCCGATAGTAAAGTCTGTACCAAAAATGTCATTATCAATAGTACCAGGTACACCAATTACCTTTATGCCGTATTCTTCTGCAAAAATTTTAGCACCCGTAAAAGTACCATCTCCACCAATACAGATTAAAGCATCAATACCGTTTGCAACGCATTGCTCGTAAGCTTTTTGTCTTCCTTCAGGAGTTCTGAATTCTTTGGAACGGGCAGAACGAAGAATAGTTCCCCCTAAATTAATAATATTACTTACAGAACGAGGTCCCATTTTAGTCATGTTACCTTCTATTAATCCTGAATAACCTCCACGTATCCCTACACATTCTATTTTATGGTAGTTGGCAGTTCTTACCACTGCTCTAATCGCTGCATTCATTCCCGGAGCATCTCCACCCGATGTAAGGACTCCGATTTTTTTCAAACTTGCGTTTCCCATATTATTTTAATTTGACACGCAAAGTTACGAAATTATACAGAACAGCTTATCATGTTTTTAGTCATATTTAGTTTTTGGGATTTTTAAATTTTATTCATATTTTTGTAAAAATGATAAAAATTACACGAAAAAGTAAAAGATTTGTTAGTGCGCTCTTTGTGGGTGTATATCTCTTTGCTGTAGTCTTTTCGGGGTTTTTTCATACACATACCAGTAATTTTACCGAAGATTTATCTTCTTTTAAAGAAGCGCATGCTTCCACAAAAGTGATAAATTTTGGTGGGGTTGATGATTGTTTCTCTTCACACTTTTTTAATGCTAACATCGGTTTTTTAGATAATCAGCAAGATTTTTCATTAAAAAGACCTGTTTTTTTTGACTCGAAAGAGTTTGTCTATTATTTCTCTTATTCTAATGAGAAAATAGATTATTTCTTATTAAGAGGTCCACCACATTTTATTTAGAATTTTTAATAAAACATTGCAGAAGATTATTTCTTTTGCAAGTTTTTGCGTTTTTACAATTATGCAAGCATTTAATTTATGAGGCTGATGTTTTTA
>JAYRDY010000263.1:0-2607 GCA_041909215.1 Cloacibacterium sp.
CGAAATAAAACCCATTAATCCAAATTAAATCATTGAAAATCAACAAGTTAACCAAAAAAAATCAAACAGTTTTAAAAACAAAAAGTCGGAAGAAAAATCTTCCGACCATGACTACTAAAAAAGGAGCTTTTTTTATAATTTCCATTTTAGAGAAAGATTAATTACTCTGCCGTCAATTGGCGCCCAAAGAGGATAAAATGTAGGATTGCTAACATTTCCAAAATATAATGGTTCTTTTCTACTTTGTCTGTAATCTAAAAGGTTTTCACAGTTGAGAATCAACGTAAAATGTTCTCCTAAATTTTTAGAAACCATGGCAGCTAAGAAAACATAGTTTGGTGTTTCTGTATTATCTAGGCGATGTTGTTTGCCATTATAACTTGCTTCAATACCAGCTTTCCAAGTTTTTAATTCTTTCAGAGCCGTCATTGCAAAACGATTTTTAGGGGTTAAAGGAATAAACTGATTGGTTTTTAAATATTTATTTTCAGCAATGGTAAAAGTGTAGCCAGCATACAGTTCCCATTCGTCTATTGTAGCTTTAATGTAAGTATCAAAACCTTTAGATATTATAGGACTATTTTCGTTTTTAAAGAAAATATTTCCGTTAGTATCAAAATTTCCTGTAACGGGGTTGTTAATTTGAGTAAGGAAAAATGCTTGATTGATGAAAATGGAGTTATTCTCATCGTGATCATCACCTTCAAAATCTAATTTGTAGTTGAATTCAATATTATAACCTACAGATTTTTCAGCTTTTGTCGTAATTGTGTTGATTGGTAAAAGTTTTTCCAGCGGATAATCATAAACTGATGGAGAAAGAGCGTTCGGTACTTTATAGCCTAAACCAACACCGCCTCTTATTCCCCAATTTTCATTAAAATGATGAATTACTGCAATTTGTGGAAGGAAAAAACTTCCAAAATGATTCGTGAAATCTTGTCTCATTCCAGTCTCAATAATGGTTTCTTTAAGTTTATAAGAGTTTTGTATGAATAAGCCGAAAGAATTATTTTGAAATTCTGGAATTTGAAATTCATTGAATTTTTCTGGAGTAAATTGGTTGCCTTGGAAATCTGTACCTAAAACAAAAGTCATTTTGTTAATAGGTTTAACGAAAGACAATTCAGAAAAATAATTTTTTTGTTTTGCTTCTAAGAAGTTGGTATTGCTCGTAAAATTTCTATTAAATGTGCTTAATGAATTTTTGAACGCTAATTTAGATTTATCATCAAACTTTTGCTCATAAATCAATTCATAAGAATTTCTTTCGGTTTTATTTTTTTCAAAGAACTGATGTATTTGGTCTGTATTTCCATTAATTACGGAGATGTCTCCACCAGTATTTTTTTCAAAAGTACCATTCCAACCAATTGAAATAGAAGAATTAGCAGACGGATAAAAGAATAATTTTGGATGAATGACTAACGAGTTCATTTTCGGGATGTCAGAAAATCCATCTTTATTAACATCTTGTTTCGTTTGTAAGGTTTGTCCAATAAAAAAAGTATAACCTATATTTTTGTGTTTTTTTGATGTAAAAACATTCAGATTTTTTTCTTGAAGTGTAGAGTAGTTGGCCAATGCACTTATTTCTTGTTTATGAGTAGGCTTTCTGGAGATAATGTTTACTAAGCCACCAATAGCACCGCCGCCATAAAGTGTAGAAGCGGAACCTTTTATCAATTCTACTTGTTGTAAATCTAAAGGTGGAATATTAAGAACGCCTAAACCACCAGAGAAACCATCGAATAAAGGCATTCCGTCTCGTAAAATTTGGGTATATCTGCCATCTAAACCTTGTATTCTTACATTAGAATTACCAGAAATGGCAGATGTTTGTTGGATTTGTACTCCAGAAATATCACCTAAAATACTGCCAATACCAGCTGGTTTTATACCGCTTTCTTCCTGCATTTCTTCTTTGCCAAGAATTTCAATTTTTTGAGGAGAATTTTCAATTTTTTGATCAGTTCTGCTAGAAGCCACCAAAATAACTTCGTTTATATCCTTAGACTTAATGGAATCTTTTTTTACTTCTTGTCCGTAAACACTTAAAGTAAATAATGTTAATATTAAAAAGCCTGTCGTTTTCATTACGCAAATTTAATGATAACTGTATTCTAATTATTATTAAATAACATTTTTAACAAAAAAACCGCTTCAAAAGTCTGAAGCGGTTTTTAAGTATGGTTGAATTAACAAATTTTAGTAAGAATTTTTCTCAACAAAATGTTTAGCAATTCTCTCAGTTAACGCGATTACGTTTGGCTGATTGGTATATTTTGTAAATCTTCTTAAACCAGAAAGCATCATTCTTTGTTCATCTCCATCAGCGAAAGAAACAATTCCTTCTTTAGCAGCTGTAATTACAGCTTCTACCGCTTTGTAAAGGTTTAATTGTGCCATTGCTGCTTCTATAGAATCTGGACCGAAGTTTTTCTCAACTCTTAGAATTGCAGATTCTGCCATGTAAATTTGGTTCAAGATTTCTGAAGCATTGATTAACAAGTGTTGTTGCTTTTCAATCTCCATCATGTATTTCTGAAGAGCAGCACCAGAAACCATTAAGAATACTTTCTTAAGATTAGCGATGATTGCTTTTTC
>JAYRDY010000264.1:0-2581 GCA_041909215.1 Cloacibacterium sp.
GATTTTAAGTCCTGCGTGTCTACCAGTTCCACCACCAGGGCAAAATGGAGAGCGAAAAACGGGATTCGAACCCGCGACCCCAACCTTGGCAAGGTTGTGCTCTACCAGCTGAGCTATTTTCGCATTCAATATTTGTGTGCGGATGAAGGGACTCGAACCCCCACGTCTCACGACACCAGATCCTAAGTCTGGCGTGGCTACCAATTACACCACATCCGCTTGTTTTTATGAACTTCTCTTCTTTTTTTGTGAGTGCAAATATATAAACTTTATTTTAATCTTCCCAACTTTTTTTTGAAAAAAAATAATTTTTCTAAATTTATTAACATTAAGCAGAATTATTTTATTGTTTTTATTACTTTTACACCTTAAGAATTTTTATCTATGGAATTACAAGGAACTGTAAAGAAAATATTTGAAACACAAACATTTGCAAGTGGATTTCAAAAAAGAGAAATGGTAATACTTACCCAAGAACAATACCCTCAGCCTATTAATATCGAATTTCTTTCTGATAAAATAAATTTATTAGATACTGTAAGAGAAGGAGACAATATTAAAGTGGGAATCAATATCAGAGGTAGAGAATGGACTAACCCTCAAGGAGAAGTAAAGTATTTTAATTCTATTACAGGTTGGAGAGTAGAGAAAGTAGCAGAGAATGGCCACGAACCTACCCAAGCAAGTGCTCCTGCAGCTTCAGCAACCGCTCCTTCTAATGAAAATCCTTTTTCTGATGAAGAAGATGATGATTTACCATTCTAATTCAAAAAAAAGAATTAAACTCAATTAATACCGAAATCCTGCTTTCTAAAAAGTGGGATTTCCTTTTGAAAAGCAATGATTGCATTAGACCCAAACGAAATCTCTTTCCCCGACCCTAAACTATACCATCCAGAAGATGGATTAATGGCTTATGGTGGAGATTTATCTCCCGAGAGAATTTGGTTTGCTTATCAGTTAGGGATTTTCCCTTGGTTTAATCCCGAAGATGAAATTTTGTGGTGGTGCCCAGATCCAAGGTTTGTGCTTTTCCCTAAGGAGCTGAAAATTTCAAAATCCATGAAGAAAATTCTTCGAGACGATGTTTTCACGTTTACAGAAAATAAATGCTTCGAAGAAGTAATTAAAAACTGTGCTAAAATCAATAGAAAAGACCAGAACGGAACTTGGCTTACCGAGGAAATGATAAAATCTTACACTCAATTCCATCTTTTTGGTAAGGCTAAAAGTATTGAAGTTTGGCAAAATAATGAACTGGTTGGTGGTTTATATGGTCTAGATTTAGGAAATGTATTTTGCGGTGAAAGCATGTTTGCGAAAGTAAGCAACGCAAGTAAAGCAGGTTTTATCTGGTTTATTGAGCAATATAAAAGTAAGTTTACGGTAATTGATTGTCAAGTATATACTCATCATTTGGAGTCTTTAGGGGCTAAGGAAATTCCTAAACAACAATTTTTAGATTATTTAGAAAATAATATATAAAATAATGAAACCAGAAAAAGAAAAATGGATTCTTTTGGTGATACTCTCTTTAATCTGGGGTTCATCTTTTATTTTAATTAAAAAATCTTTAGAGCATTTCACGCCTTACCAAGTAGGTGCGCTTAGAGTTTTAATTTCGGGAGTTTTATTATCACCAATAGCAATTTTAAACAGGTCTAAATTCCCAATAAAAAGCATAAAATGGTTAATGATTGCTGCTTTTGCGGGCAATTTTATCCCCATGTTCCTCTTTCCTATTGCAGAAACAAAAGTAAGCAGCAGTATTGCTGGGATTATGAATTCTATGATGCCTATATTTACCATTATTGTTGGTGTAGCCTTCTGGAAAACCAAAACTACTTTAAGGCAAATCTTAGGGATTTTAATTAGTTTCCTAGGAGTGACCATCCTATTATTATCAGGAAATAATAAAGCTGAAATACCTATTTTTTATGTAAGTTTATTGCTATTTGCAGCATTTTTATACGCAGTAAGCGTAACAACTGTAGGTGCAAAACTCACCCATATTCCTGCAAAAATAATGTCTTCTTTTGTGTTTTTTTATATTCTTTCATTGCCATCGCTCATTGCTTTAATTTTTTCTGATTTCTTTTCAACATTTAGTTTTTCTAACGGAAATCTTATTGGTTTAGCTTATGTAGCAACCTTATCTATCTTTGGAACGGGATTAGCAATGATTTTGCAATACAGATTAATGAGCGTCTCTAATCCGCTTTTTGCATCAACTGTTACCTTAATAATGCCAATAATTGCAGTAATGTGGGGAATAATTGATGGAGAAACCTTTACCATCATTCAATTTATTGGGGCAGCAATTATTATTGCTGGACTAATATTTTTAAGAAAAAAGAAAGCATAAAAAAACTGCAAAACCCAAAGTAGAGTGATGCAGTTTGAAATAAATCTAATAAAAAGTAAAAATGAAAGGCTACAAAGATAAACTTTTTTTTCAATAAAAACAGTCTTTCATTAAAAATTATATATGATTTTCGTCATTTCTTTAATTCCATTAGAATTAATTACCTTTGTAAGATGTTAATTACAGATTACTTATCTAAAGATTACCCTGCGTTTA
>JAYRDY010000265.1:0-2571 GCA_041909215.1 Cloacibacterium sp.
ATTGATTAGAAAAATTCCTCCATGTATAAGAATGTTGGAAAGTAGTTCTAAAACCTACATTAGGACTGCTAGAAACCTCGAAAGCTTTATCTGCAATTCTGTCTTGATTGATGGAAGAATAGAAAACAGTGGTGGAATTTTTAAAATTTTTAGAAATTTCCCAAATGTGACCTAATCCTACTCTAGTAGAGTGAATTTTACTGCCAGAACCTTTGATTATGTAAGAAGAATTTCCGTTATCAATTCCTGCATAGTAATCGTTATAGGAAATTTGTCCAGACACTTTTTCATGGGAAAAGCCTTGACTTGCGAATAAAGTTATGCGCTGTTTCGGGTTTAATTTATATTCGCCATTAATATTCACAAAATTTTTCAAGCCATTTCCGCTTGGTCTGTAACCGTCAGTTTCTATGTGACCATAATTTACGTTCAAAGAGTAGTTGGTGTCAGAAGAATTGAGCTGCGTTATCGACTGAAAATATTTATGAGAACCCAACATGGTATTTTGAGCAATAGAAGTTCCTTTTTCGAAACTTGGTCTTGTATAAAATTTTACGGTTCCGCCAATTCCGCCTCCGTAAAAGGTAGAAGCAGGACCTTTGATCACTTCAATATTATTGACGTAAGAAAAATCTACATCATCTAATAATGTAACTCCTTCTGCATTGGTTAATGGCATATTGTTCCAATACATTTTAACGCCCCAATTGTTGAATTTTTGGTCATTCCCAAATCCTCTGATGACAATTCTCTGTCCGCCAATGTTTGTTCTTTTATCTACTTGAACACCCGAAATGGTAGAAAGAGATTGTTCTATAAGCGCGGAATTATTTCTATTAAGGTCTTCATCTGAGAGAATTTCTGTCGCTTGAGCATTTTTAGCGAATTCATTTCGCTCTTGATTTACTTTTTTACGTGCTTTTAAAGTAATTTGTTCAATGTTTTTTTCTGTAGCAGAAGTTTGTCCATAACTATATTGCACAAACAATACAATCACTGCTAATAAAGTCTTTTTCATTAAAATCTATCGGTTAAAACTGATTAAAATATTGGATATAATATTGATTATTTCTTTGAATCTTGATAAAAGAAATAAAGAGAGGCTTTAAAACCTCTCTTTATGATTTATGAAACTTTATCTTGTTGATTAGAACGGGGTTTATATTGTAATTTTTTCAACTTAAAAACTTTTGTTTTGTTAGTCTTTGTATTATAATATTCTATCCCAAAACTATTTTTCTCAATAGGATTCTTGAGTTCAATTTCTTTTTCTATTCCTTCAGAAATTCTGGATTTTATTTCTATTATATTTCCCTTTTCTTCTACTTCTACATTGAATTTTTCATTATTAATCAAAAAATGTTTTATCTGTAGATTTTTAGAAGTTTCTTTGTCAATTACCATTATAAAATCTTTTCCTCTCACGTCTTTTACTCCGCCAAACCAATTGGTGTAATAAGCTTCCACGATGATGATATCCTTTTTACAAGAAAAAGAAAAGAATAGACTGATCAAAAGAAATAAAAATAGCTTTTTCAAGTTCTAATTTTTTTAAAAATTTATCTTACAATAAGTTTAGAAGAGAAAATGTACTCACCTTCTTTTTCAACTTTTACAATGTAGTGTCCTTTTGGTAAACTCGGTGAGATTTTTTCTTCTGGATTCACTCCATTTTTAGTGAAAACTAATTTTCCTGAAATATCAAAAACATTTACGGTAACGTTCTTGTGTTTTGCATTCATTTTCAAGTAGAAATCTCCTCTTGTAGGATTAGGATATACTCTATAGATTTCTTCTACTGAAGTTTCTGTAGTTGCAAGATTGGTATCATTCATAGTTGTGAATATACCTCTACCATAAGTAGAAGCTAAGACAGTTCTCGTACTTGGTCTATAGTCTAAATTGGTGACTCTTACGTTTCCTAAACCATTTGTATATTGAGACCAAGTTGGTGTAGCACTTAGGAAGTTGGTAGTTCCCCAAACTCCTAATTCTGTACCTAGAATCACTTCATTTTTATTTTCTGGATTCATTAAAGCACTTCTAATTGGCATATCTGGTAGATTTCCTTCTTTACTATTCCAAGTTGTCCCTCCATCTGTAGTATAGAAAACACTATCAGTATTATAATTAGAAATAGTAACAATGATTTCATTATCATTAGTACCATATTGAATATCAGAAATGGCTCCTACGAACGGAACGGTTAATTCTGTAATAGTAGGTGAAGAAAGATTGGCATTCGTAACCTTAAATAATCTACCATTATCAAATCCTACCATAAGTGTAGTTGAAGTTGCTTGATAAGGAGATACTGATAAATAGGTTACATCTTCTGCTGTAAAATCACCTAATGTAATTTTACTTCTTCCCAAATTAAGCGGATTAGTTGATAAACCATCTACTTTATTTAAAGTTATCTGACCAGTAGTTGCATCTTGGTCTGCATAAGAGTAAAAAATTTCTAAATTTCTATCTAATGCAGCTTGATTTATGAAATGTCCTAAATCGTTATCTGGCGCGTCAATTAAGTCTATATAAGTGTTACTTGCAGCGTGATATAGATAATGA
>JAYRDY010000266.1:0-2563 GCA_041909215.1 Cloacibacterium sp.
CCAAAAGACATTGAAAAATTAGAAAAATTCTTAGCTCAAAAACCAGTTTCTGAACGTGAAATCGGACTTCAACTCTTGAATGAAGTAGTAGGTTACGCCGAAACTTCTATGAGCAGAAGACAATATTTACTCTATTATTTCGGAGAAGAATTTGACCCAATCAATGGTGATGGTGCTAAAATGGATGATAATTCTGTAAACCCACCAAAGCTTAAAAATGCTTCTAAAGATTTGAAAAAAGTCTTGGAAATTGTAAAAGATTTGGAAGAAAAATTCAGAACCAAAGATTTAATTTCGATTATTTCGGGTAAAGAATCTGCAACTACCAAAGCTTACAAATTAGAGAATTCTAAACATTTCGGAATTGGGAAATCAGAAAATGATAATTATTGGAAATCCATCATCAGACAAGCTACTGTACAAGGTTATTTGACTAAAGATATAGAAACTTACGGCGTTTTGAAACTTTCTGAGAAAGCTAAAAATTTCCTTTCTGGAAAAGAAACTCCAGAATTTATGATTGCCGAAGATAGAGAATATGATTTGGCAGCGATTGCAGACGCAGAACAAGTTCAGGTACAAGCTGGAGGTGGTCTTGACCAAAATCTTTTCGCTCAGTTAAAAGAATTGAGAAAAAAAGTAGCTAAAAAACATGGCATTCCACCTTACACGGTTTTCATGGACCCTAGTTTGGAAGATATGACTGTACAATATCCAATTACGGTAGACGAAATTGCAAAAGTCTACGGAGTTGGCGAAGGAAAAGCTAAAAAATACGGAAAAGAATTTGCAGAATTCATTGCGAAATATGTAGAAGATAATAATATTGAGAGAACTCAAGACATGGTGCTGAAAACAGTTGCCAATAAATCTTCACACAAAGTTTTTATCATTCAAAATACCGACAAAAAAATAGATTTAGAAGACATTGCCAAAGCGAAACATCTGAGTATGGATGATTTGCTCTCTGAAATGGAATCTATTGTTTATCAAGGGACTAAACTCAATATTGATTATTACATAGAAGAAAATTTTGACGAAGATATTGTAGATGATTTTATGGATTTTATGAAAGAATCCGAAAGTGATTCTATGAAAGTTCTTTTGGCGGAATTTGGTGATGATTTAACGGATGAAGAAGTAAGAATGCTCAGAATTAAGTTTATTTCTGACGTAGCGAATTAATTGATAAATGGATTTAAATTTAGATGAAATAATAATTAAAGAAATTCTTCCAAAAAAGAGTTTCTTTTTTAATTCTACAGAAATGTTAAGGATTCCTTTTTCTATGATTTATCTAATTATTATAGCTTTAATTATATTTAATACCTCAGGTTTTTTTTTAATTTTTGGTATTGTGTTTATTGGAGCAGGAATTTATTATTCTTTTGGGAGATGGATATTTAAGTATTATGAATTAAAAAACAATAAATACATTATTACAAATCAAAGAATTATAATTGCTAAAAAATCAACTGGTTATATTTTTAAATCTTTGAAATTAGAGGAGATAGAAATTGTAAATATTGAAATGAATAATAAATTTTTTGGAAATATTATTTTTGGAGAGCCCGAAACAATTTTTGGAAATGATAAGGAATCTTTTTTTTGGGGAAGGAGAGGAGGAATGAATTTTAAAGAAGACGAATACTCATTTCAGAGTGTTGAAAATATTAATGAAATTATACCAATTTTTGAGAAATTAAATTTAAAAATTTCTAAAACTTTTTATTAGTGGAAAAAAAATCTATCCTTTTTATCCTTCCAGATCTTAATGCAGGTGGTGCAGAACGCATTGTGACTACCATTGCCAATCATTTGCCCGGAGCAGAAATCTTAGAACAAAATCATGATTCAGAAGCGATTAAAAATTTAATACAATCTAGATTTTCTAAAGAAATGATTTTAGAGAAATATTTTGAGGTTTTAGAAATGATTTAGAGAATGAGAAATATTTCTTATTTAAAAGTTGATGAAAGTATAGATAAGCAAAGGCTTGTCTATAAAAAAGATTTTTTTGACAAAATGGATGATTATTTTTATATATTTATTTTTTTAGCTGCTTTACTTGCAAGTTATAACTTATTAAGTTTAGTAGATTTTAAAAACTCAAATAACAGTTTTTTTGCAATAATTTATCTATTATTTCCAATAATAGCTTTTTATTTTTTAATCAGAAAAATTTTTGAATATCGCTTAAAAGTTATTAAAACACATAATAATCAAGAATTAAATAGAGAAAAAATCTTAAAGTATATTGAGGAAAATGGGTTAGAAATTTATAGAAATAACCAAAAGTGTGTAATTTTTAATCATGATCATGATAGTTTCAATCATTGCGCAACAACAATAGTTTTATTTAAGAGTAAAAATGTCTTTTATACTACAATTAGAGATAAATTTAAAACAAATACTCCAACAATTTTTACACATATATTTATTAAAAACGATTTAAAAAAGATATTGACAAAATCTCTATAAATCTGTGCAATCTGTGAGAGAAAAATTCCGTATTTTAGCAAAAATTAAGTTTTAATAAAAAATAATATAAAATGTCACAATT
>JAYRDY010000267.1:0-2551 GCA_041909215.1 Cloacibacterium sp.
TAGAACAAAATGAGAATAAAGAAAAAATTATTAATCTTTTGGAAAGGTGGTGGAGAACAGGTGAAATTTATTTAGAGAAACCTGATGTCAGTCATGAGAGGGCAAATGCCATTTATTACTTAAGCAGAATATTTCCTTCGGTTTTAGAAAAAAGTGATCAACAACTTAAGTGGTCATGGATTGAAATGGGCTTTAGCCCCGATAAAATAAAAAATCCCGATATATTTCCAAAAATCAGTTTCGGAAGCTGGATTGGCGGCGACAGAGACGGTCACCCTTTTGTAACTCCTGGTTTTACGCAGGAAACTCTGTTAATACACAGAGATTATGCACTTTCAATAATTAAGACACAATTGTTGGCATTAGCAGCTAAACTTTCAATTTCGGCGTTAAGTAATTCAGTGCCATTTTTACTAACCGAAGCGATTGAAAAGAAAACAGAAGCATTAGGCGAAGCCGGTGAAAAAGTTGTTCGAAGAAATCATTATGAACCATGGAGGCAGTATGTAAGTTTGATTTCATTACAGTTAGATAATACTATTACCGGAAAAAATGCTGATACCAATGCACAATACAGGTCAAGCAATGCTTTATCCAAAGACCTGAAGTTTTTGAGAACAATTCTCATCAATAACGGATTGAAAGGGATATACGAAGATTTGCTGTTTCCAATTGAAAGATCAGTAAACTGTTTTGGATTTCATCTGGCAAAATTAGATATAAGGCAAAACAGTGCTTATCACGACAAAGCCATCTCTCAAATCTTGTCGAAATCAGGCTATAGTGAATACGATTTTGAAAATTGGGAAGAACAAAAACGTGTCAACTTCTTAAACAAAATTTTAGAAAACCACACTCCAATTACTGATATTACAGTTTCTTACGGAATTGAAGCCGATAATGTGTTGGATTGTTACAGAGTGGTTCGAAATCACATCAATCAATATGGTTCGGACGGTATAGGTTCTTTTATTATAAGTATGACCCGCAACCTCAGCGATTTGCTAGTAGTATATCTACTGTTGGGAGAAACTCAACTGTTAAATACGAACATAAAAGTCGTTCCGCTATTTGAAACAATAGAAGATCTTAATAATGGACCCCAAATATTAGATAAATTCCTGCAACACCCCATAACTAAACAAAGGTTTACTGATAATACGCACAAACAAGAAGTTATGTTGGGTTATAGTGACAGCAATAAAGATGGTGGAACAATCGCCAGCAAATGGAACATATTCAAAGCGGAAAAAGAATTTTCAGAAATTGGCAAAAAAAATAATTCAGTAGTATACTTTTTTCATGGAACAGGAGGTACCATAAGTAGAGGAGGCGGTAAATATCATCGCTTTTTAGAAAGTATGCCAACAAACACGGTAAATGGCAATTTTAAAATTACAGTACAAGGTGAGTCTGTTGCACAACTTTTCGGGAATCCGCTAACTGCAACCTATAACTTAAACGCACTATCCTCGGGGGTAGCAAAACAAACAATCAACAGCAAATTCAATAATAACGAATCAACTTTCCCCTATGAAACAATGCAGTTTTTAGCTCAAAAATCGTACGAACATTACAAAGATTTTATTGAAACCCCAGGTTTTATAAACTTTTTCAGCAAAGCTACATGTATTGATTTATTAGAAAAAAGCAAAATTGGCTCGCGTCCTGCCAGAAGAACAGGGGTAAGAACTCTTAATGATCTGAGAGCAATTCCCTGGGTATTTAGCTGGAATCTTTCACGTTTTACTATTACAGGTTGGTATGGTATTGGCGAAGCTCTGAAAAAATTAAAAGAAGAAAAACCCGAAGCATTTAGTGATTTAAAAAAACAAATAAATGAATGCGCATTTATCAGGTTTTTGTTAATTCAAACAGAAACAAATTTAATTCTTTCAAATGTTGAATTAATGAAACTATATGCTGAACTTGTTGAAAATGAAAATGAAAGAGAGTTGTTTGTGAATAAAATACTTGTTGATTACGAATATGGTTTTAACCTCATTGCTGAGCTCTTAGGTGAAGTGGCTGAAATAAGAAGGAAAGGACAATATGACAATTTAAAATGGAGAAATAGCAAATTAGAAATACTACACAAACTTCATATTATCTATTTAAAGCAATGGAGAAAAACAAATGATCAAAACAGCATTGAAAAAGATGAAATGCTCACAAAATTACTAAGTATAATCAATTCATTGTCAAGCGGATTGAAAAATACAGGTTGAAAGAACGTTGACACTAAATCAGAAAATTTTATTAGTATTTTCTCGACTACACGGATATTAAGAATTTGTAGCTTCGATAACTTTTTTGGAAGTATGAATTAGTTAGATATAAACGAAAAGGAAATCATTTATATACAATAAATGCACGATTTGGTAATCGAGTAGACTGCCCTGTCGGTAGTTAGCCGACAGGGAGAGCCTCTCACACCACTGTACGTACGGTTCACGTATACAGCGGTTCGTTAAGAAATGGAGCAATTTTCAGATAATAAGTTAACATAGATTCGTAACCCCGTTGTTGTAGTCGTGCCACCGTGATAGTG
>JAYRDY010000268.1:0-2520 GCA_041909215.1 Cloacibacterium sp.
GGTTTGTTGTACTTCCGTAACAAGATAAGGTTTTTTGGCTTCTATAGTTATCGGTAATTTTTCGAAGTTTTTAAATTTTTTTTCAGGATGATGTTTTTCATTATAAACAGTAATCAGATGTCTTTCGAAATCTAACTTAATCAGATGATCTTTGAAGAAATTATAACCAATAATTCCATTTACAGGGATGCCAACGTGAGAAGAGAAGTTGAAGTCTTCGTCTAAGATGAGGTAAATTTCGTGGTTGCTGTCTCCAAAATCTTTATTGATGAAGATTTTGTTGTGGGTAGATTTTATGCCTTCAATATAATCACTCCCGCCAAGACCTGTGAAGCGTATTTTTTCTGCATTTTTAAACTGTACTTCTTTGTTTTCTAAACTAAAAAGTAAGGTTTCAGAAACTCCTGTATCCAAAAGAAAAGTTAAATCAACGTCATTTACTTTCATATTGATAAAAGTAAGATTGTTGATTTGCCTAAAAGGGATGGTTACTTTTTTCTTATCATTAAAGATTTCAAAACCACTTTGAGCATTAATGAAGATGGAAAAAAGCAACAAAAAGACTTTAAAACTTTTCATCGTTTGAAGTTACAAAGAATATTATAAAGTTTTTCAAAATAAATTAAAGAAAAACTCCCCAGAAATTTCTGAGGAGTTTAATATAAATTTTGAGTCTTCTATCTTACGACTTTAGACTTCCCACTTTTTAGTATCTGTAATACTCTGGTTTGAAAGGTCCTTCAACCTCTACACCAATATATTTAGCTTGTTCTGGAGAAAGTGTTTCTAATTCTACCCCAATTTTTTTAAGGTGAAGCGCTGCTACTTTTTCGTCTAATTTTTTAGGAAGCATATATACTTTGTTTTCGTACGCTTCAGAATTAGTCCAAAGTTCTATTTGAGCTAATGTTTGGTTAGAGAACGAGTTAGACATTACAAATGATGGGTGCCCTGTTGCACAACCAAGGTTTACCAATCTACCTTCCGCAAGGATAATAATGTCGTTACCATCAATATTATAAATATCAACCTGAGGTTTAACCTCTGTTTTTGTATTTCCGTAGTTTTCGTTTAGCCAAGCCATGTCAATCTCATTATCGAAGTGACCAATGTTACAAACGATGGTTTTATCTTTCATTTTTTTGAAATGCTCAGCTCTTACAATGTTGAAGTTACCTGTTGTCGTGATAACGATATCCGCATTTTCGATTACGTTTTCAAGTTTCTTCACTTCGTAACCTTCCATTGCAGCTTGTAAAGCACAAATTGGGTCGATTTCTGTAACCGTAACGATAGAACCAGCTCCTCTGAAAGAAGCAGCAGTACCTTTACCCACATCACCAAAACCACAAACTACCACTCTTTTACCAGCCAGCATTACGTCTGTTGCTCTTCTAATCGCATCAACAGCAGATTCTCTACAACCGTATTTATTATCGAATTTAGATTTAGTAACAGAGTCGTTAACGTTAATGGCAGGCATTACCAAAGTTCCGTTAGCCATTCTTTCGTAAAGTCTGTGTACACCAGTTGTAGTTTCTTCAGATAAACCTTTAATTCCCGCAGTTAATTCTGGATATTTATCGAAAACCATATTGGTTAAATCACCACCATCATCTAGAATCATGTTTAATGGTTTTCTGTCTTCGCCAAAGAAAATCGTTTGTTCAATACACCAATCGAATTCTTCTGCATTCATCCCTTTCCAAGCATAAACTGGGATTCCGGCAGCAGCAATAGCAGCAGCAGCGTGATCTTGTGTAGAGAAAATATTACAAGAACTCCAAGTAACATCTGCACCTAGAGCTACCAAAGTTTCGATAAGTACTGCAGTTTGGATGGTCATGTGAAGACAACCCGCAATTCTAGCACCTTTTAGGGGTTGAGAAGGACCGTATTCTTCGCGAATTGCCATTAAACCAGGCATTTCTGCTTCTGCAAGCATAATTTCTTTGCGTCCCCATTCTGCGAGGGAAATATCCTTAACTTTATAAGGAATGTATTGAGTTTTAGTTTCCATTAATAGATAAAATTTTTGCAAAAATACAATATATTTTTCTAAATAAAATTCTAAATAAAAAAGTTAAAATCTATTACGATGATAAAAAAGCTCCACTACAAAAAAGATTGTAGCAGAGCCGAGATAAAAAGAGAAAAAATGATGTTATTTCCAGCCGCCACCTAGACTTTTGTAGATGTTAACTACGGTGCCCAGTTGGTTTTTCTTTGCTTCCACCAATTCCATTTTGGCGTCTAATAAATCTCTGTTATTCATTAAAACTTCCAGATAATCTGCTCTAGAATTTTTGAACAAAAGGGTAGCAATGTCTATAGATTGCTCTAATGCCTTTGTTTCCTGAGATTTCAAGGTATAATATTGGTCTAAATTTTTAATTTTAGACATCAGATTGCTTACTTCTAGATAAGAATTGATGATGGTTTTGTCGTATTCATACAAAGCCTCTATTTGTCTTGCATCAGCAGTTTTGAAATTGGCTTTTATGGCACTTTTATTAATTA
>JAYRDY010000269.1:0-2508 GCA_041909215.1 Cloacibacterium sp.
TTATGAAGATATTCTAATGATTTTTGACAGTATTATTTTAAAATTAAAGGGTATAATGTATTTGGTTTATTGTACTTTTTACAAAAATTCATTTGTTGCTTTTTATTATTGCTCAAATTTGCAAACTTTGCGCAGCGGGTTTATTGTGTTGTTTTAAAATTTATTGATTCCTTTTTATCATTGGTTAAAGTTGTAAACTTTGCGCAGCGGGATAAGCACCATCTTTTTCGTGAAATTTATATTTTCTGCTCATATTTTATTGTTATGGGTACGAGTGAGACGCTCGCACCAGCGGGGCTTTAACCGTTGTGCAGTATATCAACAAAAAATATTTCAACAGAAATATCAACAACTTAAAAGTCAGTAATATTTAAAATGCACAACGGGTTATATATAATGAAAAAAATAATTCTTTTCTTCATCACCTTTTTCACATTCCATTCTTGTAATTCAATAAATTACATCAGTAAAAATAATGAAATTCTTAACTTAAATCAATCATTAGAAGAAATAATTCAAACAGAAAATACAGAAATTTTCAGACTAATCTCGGAAGTTGAAATATCTGGAAGTTCTGATATTCTTGTGATTGAAAACAAAAATGATGTTTATTCAGTTTATTATCTAGAAAAAGAATTTAAAAAGGTAAAAACTTCAAAGGTTCATATCAGTAAAGAAAAATATGAAAAATTCATCAAAGAACTTAAAGAGTTAAAATTTGAAAATTTAGAAAGATATAAAGAAAATGCAGTTGATGATGGTATAAAATATCGATTTCAATATTATTATAACGGGAAATACAATGTGATTACGAGAAACAACCCTCAAACAGGAAAAGGTTTTGATGGCGTTTTTTTGCGAATTACTAATTTAATGTATTCTTTGAAAAAATAATATAGCGTTCCTACGGAACGCCTTTCTAGTTGGTCATTATTTCTACAAACCTTTCGTTCCTACGGAACTCATTTATTTGAGAAAATTTTCTACAAATATAGCGTTCCTACGGAACGCTTCATAGAAATCTAATCTTCCATAATCTAGCTTCCAACATCCTTACTAAGAATATTTCCCCTTCCACTTTTTCTGCAATTCTTCACGGATTTTTCTTTCTGTAGCGTTTTCGCCAGGAACATAGAATTGCGTTCCAGAAATTTCATTGGGCAAGAATTCTTGGTTTACAAAATTCCCTTCATAAGAATGCGCATATTGATATTCTTTGCCATAATCTAAGTCTTTCATCAGCTTTGTAGGTGCATTTCTCAGATGCAAAGGAACTGGTAAATTCCCGGTTTGTTTTACGACAGCAAGTGCTGCATCAATCGCTTTATAAGTAGAGTTGGATTTCGGTGAACACGCCAAATAAACTGCTGTTTCACTCAAAATAATTCTAGATTCAGGATTTCCAATGACATTTACCGCTTGAAAGCAATTATTGGCAACCGTCAAAGCATTTGCATTCGCCAAACCGATGTCTTCAGCTGCTAAAATGAGCATTCTGCGTGCTATAAATTTTACATCTTCACCACCTGCAATCATTCTGGCAAGCCAATACACCGCCCCCGCTGCGCAAAGTCTCCTGACTTTGAGCCAAACTTACTCATCATAATTACTATATTTCCAAAATTCATTTGTTTTGCTTGTATTAATTACTGGGTTATCTGCCAATTCTACATTTACTAATCCTTTACCCGTTGTATAATTACTCGCTGATGAATAAATATAATGTTGGGCTTTTTCTACAATACCTGCTCTTATTGGGTTTAAGTGTATATAATTTAACTTATCCCACATAAAATGTAAGGTATATATTTCTTCTGCGTGATTGCCATATTGCCAAAACTGGTAATTTTTATTTCTTGTATGGCTTTCTGTTGCTTTTTTGAGTAAAGCCTGCATCCACTCTCTTCTGCTTTCTCGTTCTGTTTGTATGGCTTCTAGAATATTTTTTGCGGTAAACTTTTTAAAATCTCTTACTAAATCTGATAATCTACCTTCTTTAGATTGAACTATTAAATGGATATGATTGCTCATTATCACATAACCATATAAAATCATTCCTTTTTCTTTTATGCAATATTCTAATGATGAAATTACTATATCTTTATAAACCTTTCTTGTAAAAACATCTATCCAATCTACTACTGTACAGGTAATAAAGTGAGGTTTTTCTTGGTCTTTTATGGTATAGCCTTCTTTCATTTTTCATTTTTTTGTTGCTCAAAGTCGGGAGACTTTGCGCAGCGGGGGTTCGTTAAAAATCAGTTGATATTTCTTAGACCTTATTAGTTTTGAGTAAAATTAATAAAAAAACAACCACCAAAAGTTGATTACTAAATGATTTTTATGGCAAAAGGTTAATTCTCCTAAAAAATTCTCTTACTCTTCTTCGAGTCTTGTTCGATACTCCTTCGGAAAACTACCCCTTTTTCCGAACAACACCAACACCTCTATCGAAGAAGTCTCGAAGAAAACCAAAAGCAGCACAGACAAAACTGGTCAAAAGTGGAC
>JAYRDY010000270.1:0-2504 GCA_041909215.1 Cloacibacterium sp.
GGATATTCAAATTAAAATTAAAATTAAATATTTTTCTATTCAATATGATGAATAAAATTTAATAATTAACTTTAAACAATATTGAAGATAAATTATATCCTTAAAAAAAATATATGATATGAAAAATTACAAGATCAAATTTGCAACTCTGTATTTAGCAATATTCTTAATTTCATGCGGAAAAAAAGAAATTCATAACGATGCAGTTGATACTCAAAACACCCTAGAACAAAAACCTGTAATTCTATCTGATTCTGCTGGTAATAAAATTTCAGTAACCTATTTTGCAAAAGATGATGAGGTAGCAGTAAAGCTAATAAAAGATGAGGAACTGATGGAACTTACAGCAAAAGGAACCAATCAAAATGGTGAGCCCATCTTTTCTAATGAAAAAGTGGCATGGCAAATTATGGAAGACGGTCATTCTGGTAGATTATTTAGCAAAAATGGTAACGTTACTATTTATAAATAGTTGAAATGTAATTAAATATATTTTGATAAATTTAAAATATATTTTTTTGTTGATACAAAATAAGAAGCCTTTAATAAAATACCAATATGGATTTAAAGACCTCATGCTTATAGAAATACTACCATCATATGCTTATCAATTTCACCATGCGTAAAAAAAACGCACAGTAATAACCTATGCGAAATAGATACAAAAACATGAAGAACCTGCGTAAATTTTACGCAGGTGTAACCAAAACCTGTATCACTTTTATACCTTTTCGAATTGTATTTGAGTAAAGAATACATGGACTAACTCTATTGGAAAGAGTTATAAGATGATTACAATTTTCAGTAAAAAAAATAATCAAATATGCCCTGCGAAATAAAGACGCACCACATTTCTAAACCTGCGTAAATTTTACATAGGTGTAACAAAAACCTATGACCTCATTTTTCGTACATTTTTTCTCTTTCAAAGCAAATAATATATAAAACACTTCATTATTAATATTATTTATACTTTTTCAAGGCTCAAAAATGATTGTCTTTTATTTAGCAAGATGTGTCTTTGTACCCACAAACTTTTCAAGTTTTGCGTCCAAAGACTCTCTTGCCTTTTTTGCAAAAAGGAGAAAAACTTCGGAACTCGTTTTTTTTTGTTTTTTTTGAAAAATGGATTAAAGATTTCAAACCATTCGATTTTAAAAGCTTAAAGAATCGATCTTTCCCATTTTTATTTCTTGTTTTTCAAAGAAAGAAGAAAGCTCTTTAAATAATTTTAAAGTACCATGTTTGAGATGAAGTTTGCGTATTCTGTGAACTTCTGAGAAGATTAATTCATAGTGATAAGCCTTCGTTTCAAGGTGCTTCAATCGTTTGTGATGGAAAGCACAGGAGTTTACCATATGCAACTCATGTTTTTTTTACATGCAAAGGCGCAAGTTTACACGCTAGTGAATGCACTTCAAATCAAGCGCTATATCCAGATGCATTTGGAGTGTAATAAGTCTGATAAGAAAGATTCGAAGCGGATTTGCGAATATGGAATAGATCGTCAGCCAGTATCAAGTACAATGCCCGAAACGGCTTATTTTGAATGCAGGATGTTGAACCAAGCGATTCATGATATGACCAAGTTGATTACCAAAATCAGTAATCAAGTTCATTCTCTGAAACGCAGTGGAATAGAGGGGGATATGGTTATTAAAAGCTATCAGAGTGTTATGAAAAAGCTGAAGCAGGAACAAGAGAAGTTATCAGATAAACTAGAAGAAAAGCTCAAATCTTGGCAACCAGAACTGCTTGGACAAGTTCAAAGTGTCAAAGGCATAGGGAGACGAGCAGCCTCAGAATTGATAATCTATACCAAAGCTTCAAAGGAATGGAAAGCTATGGCCAATTGATTAGTTACTGAGGTTTAAGTCCAGTAGAATGCAGTAGTGGAAGCATTATGAGAACCCGAACGAGGATTTGTAAACAAGGAGGAAAACAGATTCGCCATATTTTGTACATGTGTGCATTAAATGCTAAAAGCACGAACCGCTCTTGCCGAGAATTATTCGATCGATTGGTATCAGCAGGCAAGAACAAGAAATCTGCGGTAATTGCAGTGTGCAACAAGCTATTAAAGCAAGTGTATGGATGCTTTAAAAATAAAACTTTATATCAAGATAATTATGTGAAAATTTAACTCAAAATATTTGTTTGTTGCACAGTTCATGTTATTAATAGCAGTTTGTAATAAACTATTAAAACAAGCTTTTGGAATATTGAAATCAGGAGAAAAATACCAAGAGAATCATATCTCAATTTTAACATAATTTTCTTGGTTTTTACCATAGTTCTATGTTAGCTGCCGTATCTTTTAGAGTTTTGTCTTAGATCCAATTCCGTCAATCTTGTATTCAATGTTATCTTCTATTAATATTCCTTTTGTGTTTTTTGAGTTCTTTTCTTGTCCGTGTTTCACATCAATATTTATCAACTTTCCGTTATGGTCTTTTTTTATATCTTCAACAACTGTATGTCCAAAAACGGCTTTACTTGCGTTG
>JAYRDY010000271.1:0-2492 GCA_041909215.1 Cloacibacterium sp.
GTTTGAACTTCGTTTTACAGAATACAATAAGATTATGGATGTTCCTTATCTTTCAGGTTGTTTTATGTTTTTGAGAACGGAAGCATTGAAAAAGATAGGTCTTTTTGATGAAAATATATTCATGTATGGAGAAGAAACAGATCTTTGCCGTAGATTAATTGAAGGAGGATATAGAACAATATTCTTCCCTAAAGTTCATATATTTCACCACTTTGCAAAAGGTTCACACAAGTCATGGAGACTTACCAAAATTGGGGTAGAGTCTGCCATATATTATTTTAATAAATGGGGATGGTTTTTTGATGAAAAACGTAAAAAAATTAATAAACAAATTTTGGATAAATTATAAAAATTCTTGTGTGTTCTTAAATGCTTTTGGAAAAATGAAAAGTAAAAGATAGAATGATTTATTTTTCTTAAAATAATTATTCACTTACAAGTTTTTGTTCAGATTACTTTAAATGCTAGTTGAAAACATAGTAAAAGTTTAATAGAAATCTTAAAAAATTGAAGGTGTAAAAGAATAACTATCTCAGAAAGAAAATAAACTTGTTAAAAATGGAGAAAATATTGATAATATTGACAGAAAAAATATTGTGTTAAATACTAATTTTTTTAAAACTGAGTTTATTCCATTAGAAAAAGGTTTATTAGAAAGCATGTCTTTGAAAGGAATGCTGGAAGAAATTTTGAGACTAACCGAAAATCATTATTGGGAAAATGTATAAAGTTTCTATTGTGGGGGCCTCTGGTTTTTTAGGGCAACATTTAGTGAGGGAGATTGATAACGCAATGGGAGTATCTTTGCGAAACAAAACGTGGATAGACGATGTATCCAATAGTGATATAATAATTAATCTCGTAGGAAAAGCGCATGACCATAACGGAACGGCCACCAAAAACGATTTTTATTTTGCAAATGTAGAATTAACAAAAAATATTTTTAATGAATTTATAAAATCGAAAGCCCAAATACTGATTCATGTAAGTTCTATTGCCGCAGTAGAAGAATATGAATCACTAAACCCCTTAGAAGAAGATCATCCAAGCAGACCTTTTTCTCACTACGGCAAATCAAAAAGAGAAGCCGAAGATTGGCTCCTGAAGCAATCTTTGCCGAACAATAAAAAAATCATAATCCTGAGACCTCCAATGGTACACGGAGCAGGAGATAAAGGAAATCTGGGACTGCTTTATAAGTTAATTTCAAAAGGAGTTCCCTATCCATTAACGTGTTTCCAAAACAGGCGTTCTTTTCTTTCTATTGAAAATTTAGTTTATTTTATGAAAGAAATTATTGCAAAAAATGTAAATTTAAACTCAGGAATTTACCACATTGCAGATGATGAAACTATTTCTACCAAAGAAATTATTGAAATAATTAAAAACGTAAAAAATAAAAAAATATTAGACTTTAGCATTTCTCCCATTTTAATAAAAACAATCGCTAAAATAGGAGATATTATACCACTACCTTTAAATACAAAAAGATTAAAAAAAATGACAAGTAATTTAGAGGTCTCCAACCAAAAAATTAAAAATGCCCTCGGTATAACTCAATTGCCAATTTCGGCAAAAAAAGGAATCGAAATAACCATTAAAAGTTTTAAATAAACCATGGAATACTTTATTATTGCCATCATTCTTTTGGCATTAGAACTACTTTATTTTAAAATAGCTAGTCATTACAATATTATAGATAAACCAAATCATAGAAGTTCCCACACAAAAATAACACTTAGAGGAGGAGGAGTAATTTTCCCATTCGCATTTGTATTGTATTTTGTGATGAGCATTATACATAGAAAAGAATGGTTCGTGCCAGAGCAATTTTGGAGCTTTGGATTAGGATTATTCTTATTGTCCACCATTAGTTTTTTAGATGATATCCTAGATTTGTCTACTAAATTGAGATTGGTTTTTCATTTCTTATCAGTAGTATTATTAATTTATTTCCTTGGCTTGTGGGATGTGTTGCCATTTTGGACATTACCTCTTGTATTTATTTTTATCATTGGAGTACTTAATGCCTATAATTTTATGGATGGTATTAATGGGATTACAGGATTTTATAGCTTGGTTATATTAATAACTTTATACTATATTAATCAATATAAAATTTCTTTTGCAGATATTCATTTTATTGTTTATCCCATATTTGCCTGTTTAGTGTTCTTATTTTTTAATTTTAGAAAAATTGCTAGATGCTTCGCTGGGGATGTGGGAAGCATGAGCATCGCTTTTTGGGTATTAGCTTTATTAGGGGCATTAGTTGTAAAAACCAAAGATTTTACATATTTTCTTTTCTTAGGTGTATACGGAATAGAGGTAGTCTCTACAATTATTCAAAGAATTAAAATGAAAGAAAATATTTTTGAAGCACATCGTCATCATTTGTATCAGCTATTGGTCAATAAAATGAAATGGTCACATCTTTTAGTTTCTACAATGTATGGAGTGATTCAATTGCTAATTAATTTTTCTATCATTTA
>JAYRDY010000272.1:0-2488 GCA_041909215.1 Cloacibacterium sp.
TGAAATTTTCGGCTTTAAAAGGCGGTACATTTTCGAAACCTAATCTCAAACTGTAGTAATCTTGACCATACATCATTTGAGCTTGATCTTCTTTATATTTTGGCATTAATCCTCCTTGAAAATTATAGTTGTACCCAAAAAACTTAGGAAAATCAAAAATATATTCTTCATAAATAACGGGAATATCAAACTCCAAATAAGTTTTGTCTAGCAATTGTAAAAAAGGAGAATTTAATTGATATTGATATTCTATAATAGAGCCATCTTTTACATTAGGAAACGTGAATTTTTGAATTACTTGATTTTTTTGTTCCTTAGACTTAAATTTTGCGTCTTTTTCTACTTTAGAAGTAACGACTTTATCATTTTCTAAATTGTAAGTTACCGCCTTCAATCCAGAAACATATTCTCTTTCTCCATTTCCTTCATATAAAGGTATTTCTACATCTAGATACTGAGAAGATTTCTCTTTATTGTAAATTTTAATTCTTTTAAAAACTTTGGTTTCTAATTGTCCATTAATAATCAAATTACTAATAGAACTGTATAATATTTCTGCATGAGCATCTTCTTTGATAGTAGATTTCGTTTTAGAAAGGTCATTTTTGTTAAATTCTGGATATTTCAAAAACTTGTGCTGCGAAAACACAAACACAGAAATAGAAAATAAAAAAACTATTAAAATTTTAGTCTTCATGGATTAGATTTTAGTTAAAAGAATTTTAGTATTGTCTAGGTTATTGGTTTTTTTTCTGAATTCTATATATTCTTTAAATTTTTCTTTAGGATAAATATTTTTCAGAATCGTAATTTTTCGTTGAGTGACCAGTTTGCCATTTTCCATAGAAAATTGGAGAGAATAGTTACCAAATTCTGAATTTAACTGTACAGATTTTGGAACTTCTGCCAACTTATATCCTTCTGGAATTTCTAGAGAAAAATTGTAAGTATCTTGATAAGAAAAATAGACTTCTAATGGTAATTTTCTGTCTTCATGACTAGTAGTTTGCATAAGATCTAAAAACGGCATTGCTCTTAAAATGATGTCATTTCCTAATTTTTTAGAATAATTTTTCGCTTGCAACTTCACTTCATAATTTATCAGCGCTTCATCTCTATTATTAGTCACATTATTAGCCTCTAGATTTTCCATATTAAGGTAATAAAATCTTTCTTTAAGTGCTTCCTTTACCTCATCTTTGTTTAAGGAAGTAAGTGGCATCTGGAAATCATATTGCGCCCCAGAAAATCTAAATTTAGCATCCACATTTATGCTATTATCTGGATTTAGTTTAACTTCAGCATTTAGAATTTCACTGCTTTCTTCTGGTTTATATGTAGGTGTATTGACTAACTTGATTTCGTCCTCAGAAATGGCCATCACATTTCTATTGAGCGAGGTATAATTCAAATGATTAAAAGCAATTTCTTGTGAAGTGTTTTCTAACCAAATATTTCCTTTTTCTGTAGGAACCATCAGAATTACATGGTTTCCAAACATTTTTGGAAAATTTTCATCATACTTTTGAACTGAACGATCATCTTTTATTCTACAATAATAAGATTTAATTCCTGCCGCTTTTAATAAGGTTCTCATGTAATTGGTTAAAGCTTTACAATCACCATATCCTTTTTTTCTAACATCTTCTACCAACATCGGTTTCCAACCACCAATTCCTTCCATTATCGCAACATATCTGGTTTTGCTCTGCATATATTGATAAAGTTTTTTCACCTTATCATGCGTACTTCCTGTAAGATTAAGTGCTGCAACTTCTGCTTGAAGCGCTGGCGTAACTTCAGAAACAGGGTTGATTAGATTTTGATAAAACCAATTTCCGAATTCATTCCATTGTGTAAGATTTCCTTGTTTCCCTTCTAATGAAAATTGATCTAAAGAAAACTCTGCTCTCGGTAAAAATTCATTTAAACTTGGCGAACGAGGCTCATCTTCTACTGCTGGAACATTAGAAAAACTGTAAAAATATTTTTGTCCATTTTCTGTAAATGAAATTTTCGCGAAATCATTCTCATGAACTTTAGTTCTTAATTTAATTCCCGATTTATTATTAATTACTAAACTGTTTTTTTCTGTAGAAATATTATAGCCATCAATTGGGAAAAAATCTGGCATAAATACTGTATTTCTAGTCTCTGTGGTATAAGAATACTGTATAGAATAAGGATATATAATAGACATATAGTTTAGAAACAAAATTCTATTATCATCATAAAAAGAGAAACTAGGACTATGACTAGCATCTATAAAATCGCTTTTAGAATATTTCTTAATGACTTTTCCGTTTTGGTCTAAAATAGACACTTTTATATTGCTTACCGAAACACTTTTATCATAAGGAATACGAATACTCGAAAAATTTTCACCAGATTTATTCAGTATGGTAATGGTTTTATTGTAAGTCTGCACCATATTATCTATGGCATTAATATCAATAGTGGTTTCATCATTTCTTACTACAGCATTGGC
>JAYRDY010000273.1:0-2479 GCA_041909215.1 Cloacibacterium sp.
GTAAGTCTTTGTCGTCAATACCCCACACTTCCGA
The DNA here is from genome assembly GCA_041909215.1 of Cloacibacterium sp. Classification (GTDB taxonomy): domain Bacteria; phylum Bacteroidota; class Bacteroidia; order Flavobacteriales; family Weeksellaceae; genus Cloacibacterium. The sequence continues at coordinate 35 of JAYRDY010000273.1, forward strand.
AATATATTTACGGTGTTCAGGATTTTCTATATCTCTGTTTCCGGGGAGTTGGTCGCATTTGTGCCCGTGTTCTCTACCGCCTTGTCCGTTTCCTTGTCCAGTTATGGTTCCATAACCGCAATAAGGTTTGCCAATCCTACCAGAAGCCAACACAATATTAATGCAACTCAATACATTTTCCACTCCTTTGGTATGGTGTTCTATACCTCTTGCGTGCAAAAGGAATGACGAAGATGCTTTTCCCCAAAGTTTTGCTGCTTCTTCTATTTTTTCTTTTTTAGCACCCGTTATTTCTTCAGCCCATTCTAGTGTATAATCTTTTACGGCTTCTTTGGCTTCTTCAAAACCTGAAGTATGGTTGTTGATAAAATCGTGATCCAACATATCGTGTTGCACCATATAATTAAGAATGGCTCCGAAAAGTGCAGAATCAGTTCCTGGACGAATGTCTAAATGTATGTCGGCTGTTCTAGCCAAAGGAATCATACGAGGATCTACCACTATGAGTTTTGCACCATTATCACGTGCTTTCCAAATCCAATGCGTTAGTGTTGGAAAGGTTTCAGAAACATTGGCTCCTGTGACAATAATGACTTCTGCTTTTTCTAAATCCTGATAATTATTGGATGTTCGATCTAATCCGAAGGCCTTTTTGTTACCAGCACCTGCCGAAACCATACAAAGGCGACCATTATAATCTAAATTTTTAGTTTTGAGAGCTGTTCTAGCAAATTTACCAACCATATATGATTTTTCGTTGCTAAGAGAAACTCCCGATAACATGGCAAAAGCATCGTTACCATATTGTGATTGTATTCTTTTAATTTCAGAAATGGTAGAATCCATGGCTTCATCCCAAGAAATAGGCACAAAACCAACTCCCGGTTTATTCAGAATTGGAGCAGTCAAACGGTCTTCGTGGTTGTTTTGCATGTATCTCAAAACCCCCTTCGGACAAAGTCTTCCTTCATTAAAGGGAAATTCCATCCAAGGTTCAAAACCCACAACTTTGTTGTTTTTTGCCAATAATTTTATTCCGCACTGCATACCACAGAAACAACAGTGAGTTTCAATTATGCTATCTGGCTCATCTCTTCCGGGTATTGCCTCCTTATTTGGAATATGTAGAGAAGGGCCATATTGAGCAATTATTTTTTCGGCATCTATAGGTAATTTTGCCATAATTTTTATTTAATTTTTTATGAATTAATCTGATTATCCAAAAAATTTTCCTGATTCTTTTCTAGCATTAAGATGAGCAATTGCGAGTAAGTCTCTTTTACCCTCTGGGCTATAATCTAACAAAGAATTTCCTTCTTCATCATCCAAGTTGAAGCCTAGCGCTTTGGTAATGTCTTTTAAATCGGATACATGCAACTGAGTGGTATATTCAATACCTGTTTGTTTGCAAATTTGCATTCCTTTTTGTTTTCCAACTTCTTTATAGATATGAGCGCCAATCTGTGCGGGTCTTTGTATAATGTGAAAAAATTTCCCAAAAGGCATCCAAATAAGAAAAATAATAACAAAAAAAGCGTGAGTAACAGCAATAAATTCGTAAGCTTTGCCGTGCATAAATTCATAATCCAAAGTAAGTCCTAATCCTGTAAGCGAGACAAGTATTAACAATAATAAAGGCAGAATATCGCCTTCAAAAGTTTGTGTAGCTATAAGGCCTGGGTCTTTTAATCTTTTTTGTAGAAAATAGGTCGCACCAATTATAACCAAAACTGAACACCAGTTGAGTGCTCCAAAAGTAAAAAAACCAACAATGGATTTAATTGGAAAATTAAAAACTTCAAAACCGAAAAAATGTGCGGTGTAAATATCTTCAACATTAGGATTTAAACCTGTGTCGGGTACCAATGTAAAATGAATCCAACCAAAAGTAAGCGGAATAGTAATAGCAAAAGCCATGGTACAACCAATAGCCATCATAAGATGTGCAATTCCTTTTTTCTTTCCTCTTCTGATTATGAAATTTTGAAAAACAATATTCTTGAAAAATTCTTGAATAGAAAACCAAGAAAAATGCAAAAATTCTTTTGAAAGCAAGGCTTTTATACTTCTTTTAAAATAGGTTTTCGTGGGTGGTCTTTGTATCCAAACCGTGTAGCGATACACAATACCAAAAATTGCAAACAAAGTACCGAAAAGATAGGCAACTAATGCAGCATCAAAGTTTTGTAAACTTCTTGAGCCTACTAATATAAGCACCAAAGTAACTATGGTAACGGCAATAGCAACAGCAAAGGCTTTTATGTCAATTAATTTTAACATATTGATTTTTTTTATGACACAAAAATACAAAAAAATACAACCTGTTGTGCATTTAGCACAAATTAATTTTTAATTTGTTCAAACTTCTTTTGAGTACGAAGAAATTTAGGTATTGAATCATCGTAAAAGAAGTTATTTTCGATACTATTCTTGTTGCTAAACCTT
>JAYRDY010000274.1:0-2465 GCA_041909215.1 Cloacibacterium sp.
TTTTCTTAGGTGTTTCCATAATTAAATGTAATTCTTTTTTTTGAAAACACTCCTTAAGATTTTAATAAATAGTGTCTACTTTTTGCTGACGATTTACATACAAAAACTAGAACAACTTTGGAAAAATAATAATAGCCATGAAGCCTGAAATAAAAACTTTTATAGATGAAATCCCGAACGTTTATTTAATTGTTGACAATGACAAAGACAAGTTAAAAGTCGCATGGAATTTTGGTCTTACCCGAGAGCAACAAATTAAATACCCACTTGAAGAACTAACTTTTGAAAAAATCATAGAAGCGAATGATATTATTTATGGTGAATATAAAAATAATCTAGTACTAAAAATTAAAAATGAATTTAGAGTTATTCGTGAAAACATAAAACTTCGTTTATCATATATTGAGGATAAGATACCTTTTACAACTGCATTAAAAAATAAAATATCTAATTCTAAAGATTACTTAGAACAACAAGTAATAGATAAAGATAATTTTGAAGCTATCCCTTCTAAATTTTTACAAACTAATTTAACTGAATTAAAAAATTTGTTAAACCGTATTGAATCCGACCAAATGTCCTCTGAAAGTGAAATTTGGGAAAATTTTTTCACAAACCAAATTAACTACATAAATTTCAAAAAATATAATAGTTCTTTTATCGTAAATGAATACACAGACTATTCTTTTCTATTTCAAAAAATGCTTAAGAAGAAGTTCATATATAAAATAGAACATAAAGAATTTATGGAATGGTTACGAAAACACCAATTTATAAGTGAAAGAGTTTTTGATATAATGTATTCAAAAGGCGGTTTTAAATCTTTATCGAAATCCTATTCAGTAGCTAGGGAAAATAATTTCATTAACACATTTGGACTTTAGACTTCCGATTTTCGGAAAAAAAGGGTTAAAATAAGAATTCGCAGTACCGTATGTTTGCACTAGTATTTTAAAACAATAAAAAATTATGGATAAAAATATTATTCAAATTACGCAAGTCTCAATAGAAGACTTTATGAAAATGATGGAAGAAAAAATCTGTCATGCGGTCACAAATGCAAGTGCGAAATTCTCTAACCAAGAGAAAAAAGAAGTTTACTCAAGAGAAGAAACTTCTAAGTTATTGAATGTAAGTTTAGCCACATTATACAATTGGGCTAGAGATGGTGTCCTTACACCTAAAAAAATAGGAAAAAGGGTTTATTATCTAGCTAGTGAAGTCCAAGCTAAGCTAGAAATAAACAGTTAAATTTTCGGGTAATTCTAGACACACCCGATTTTCTTTAAAAAAAATCCACACTCAAAAATTAAATTATTTTGCATCGTAGAAATACCGTGTGGTTATTTCTCATGATTTAACATTAAAAAAAATAAAGATATGCTTGATTACATAAAAGTATATAGCCCTTACAAGGAAAATTTAGAAAAACATATAAAAAGTTTATATGATGTAACATGTTCAGCTGATTATTTTACAAGAGAAATTGGTTATCCTTGTCGTACATATTTTGAGAACATAGAAGTAAGAATAACCAAAAATTATTCAATTATACGTAACTCAATACACAAGTTCTTTAATTTAATTAACTATAATCAAAATAATAATTACACTGATTTTTACCTTGATGATATTAAAAGTGCCATATATACACTTTCAGAAAAGGCGGGTGAAAACATAGATGATTATAAAGTAACAAATTTAGAATTTGGATTAAACATTCAGACAAGTTTACCTGCTGAAAAAATACTTAAAAAAAATTTTTTAATGTACAATTTTGATGGCTTTAACCAAATAGATACCTTTAGAAACAAAGGATATTATAAACAATATAATAGAAGTGAATACTATATTAAGTTTTATGATAAGGCTAAGCAATTTAATCTTCCATACAACCTTTTAAGGGCGGAAATAAAAATAATAGATAGTAAACTGCTAAAGAAATTTGGAATACATACCGTCAGAGATTTAACCAATACTTCTATTCTAAAAGCTTTATTTCAGTTCCTTTTAGATAGTATTGAAGAAACTAATATTATAGACACTTTTGCAGGGGAAAATATACCCGCAAAAGATAAGATGTTTTTAGAATTAGGCAAAAACCCTTCATACTGGTTAGCATTAAAAGAAAATAAATCTGCTTCAAGTTATTATGAAATAAGAAGAAGGTATAATAGAACCCTTTCTAATTACAATCTTTTAACTGTAAAAGAAGAAATTAAGTGCTTATTAATTCAAAAATTTAAAGCATTAATACAAGAATCTGATTATTGCGAAGTTGCATAAAATCGGAATATATATTATTCATATAATGCATAATTTATAAAAATAAAGAGAGCTTATAAGGGTAGTCATGGTCGGAAGATTTTTCTTCCGACTTTTTGTTTTTAAAACTGTTTGATTTTTTTTGGTTAACTTGTTGATTTTCAATGATTTAATTTGGATTAATGGGTTTTATTTCGTAT
>JAYRDY010000275.1:0-2433 GCA_041909215.1 Cloacibacterium sp.
TATAAAGCCTTTAGGGTGGTTTTAGCAGAGGGGCTCACCTGTTCCCATTCCGAACACAGAAGTTAAGCCCTCTAGCGCCGATGGTACTGCTAACGCGGGAGAGTAGGTCGCCGCCAGTTTTTATTTAAAAGCTCATCAACAATTGTTGATGAGCTTTTTTTGTTTTTATACTTTTACTAGATGCTAGATGCTAGACGCTAGATGTTTGATGTTTGATGTTTGATGTTTTGCAATAGGGATAGTAGTGGAAATCCTGGCATTGCTAACGAAATTGGTGAAGTGTGATGCAGTCTGTTTTTATTTGATGGAGTGCTTCTTCTGTGCTTCGCACTTCATCGCAATGACAGATTGTAACAAATAGCCCGACCGAATAAGCCTAAGCTTTGCTTTGGAATGAGGGATTGCCATAAAAAGAAAAAATCCGTCCTAAAATAATAGAACGGATTTGATTATTTAAAGTAAGTTTGTTTATGCTAAAACCTCTGATACTTTGTTAGCAGCTTCTTCTAGTGTGATTGCTGAGTGAATTGGTAAACCAGCATCATCAATTAATTTTTTAGCTTCTACTGCATTTGTACCTTGAAGACGTACAATTAAAGGAACAGGCAAGCTACCCATTGCTTTATAAGCATCTACAACACCTTGTGCAACTCTGTCGCAACGTACAATTCCTCCAAAGATGTTAATTAAAATAGCTTTTACGTTAGGATCTCTCAAGATAATACCGAAAGCAGTTTGTACTCTTTGCGCGTCTGCAGTACCACCAACGTCTAAGAAGTTTGCAGGGTTACCACCAGAAAGTTTGATGATATCCATAGTAGCCATTGCAAGACCAGCACCGTTTACCATACAAGCTACGTTACCGTCTAATTTCACGAAATTAAGACCAGCTTCGCCAGCTTCTACATCCATAGGATCTTCTTCTCTTTTGTCTCTTAATGCTGCTAAATCTTTATGACGGAATAATGAGTTGTCATCTAAAGTTACTTTTGCATCTACTGCAACAATTTTATTGTCTGATGTTTTAAGGACTGGGTTAATCTCGAATAAAGAAGCATCAATTCCTACATAAGCTTTGTAAAGCGCATCAATAAATTTCACAAATTCTTTGAAGGCATCTCCCGATAAACCTAAATTGAAAGCAATTTTTCTAGCTTGGAAACCTTGTAAACCTAAAGTAGGATCAATTACTTCTTTGTGAATAAGGTGAGGCGTAACTTCTGCTACGTGCTCAATATCCATACCACCTTCAGTAGAATATACCACCGTATTTTTACCTAAAGCTCTATCTAAAAGAATAGAAACATAAAATTCTTTAGTTTCAGTTTCACCAGGATAATATACATCTTCTGCAACCAAAACAGAGTTCACCAATTTACCTTCTGCTGAAGTTTGAGGCGTTACTAATCTCATCCCGATAATGTTCTGAGCGTTTTCTTTTAGTTTATCATAGTTTGGCGAAAATTTTACACCACCACCTTTACCTCTACCACCAGCGTGTACTTGGGCTTTTACTACCCAACCTTCGCTTCCGGTTAATTCTTTCAATTTATCAGCAGCTGTAACTGCTTCATCTACGTTGTTTGCTAAAAAACCACGTTGGATTCTAACACCGTAAGAAGCTAAAATCTCTTTTGATTGATACTCGTGAAGATTCATAATATTTCTAAAATTTTATTTAAAAGTTAGTTTTCACAAAAATATAAAAAAATAACGGGTACATCTTATAAAAATTGCAAAAATTGTATATGTGCTAATTTACATTTAATTCTTTGAAGGATTTAGCGATATCTCTAAATTCGTCTTCGTATTTTTGGCGGTCTTCCAGTTTGCTCCAAGAAAGAATTTGGTAGTAATTATTTGGCGTTTTAATTACGGTGTAAAAATAAAAGATATTCATTAATTCACCTGTTTCATCATCGCTGGTTTGTCCTTCAATAGCCATTTCAGAAGCATTATAATCTCCGATTTTAAAATTCCTGATTTTTGAAGCTTTCTTTTTATCATTATCTTTTAATCCTTCAATAATGTTTTTAGCATAATAGGCTAAAGCTTCTTCACTATCAGTAAATTCAAGTTTTAAATCTTTTAGTGCTTCTCTATCATCCTGAATAATAATTGTATATTTCTCTTTTATTGCATTCATTATTTGTAATGATGCATCAGCGTTTAAATCATAAGTTTTCACATAATTGGTAGGATAACTTATTTTAAAAGGAGAACCAATGGTTACTTCCTTCCATTCCTGAGAAGAAAAAATCCCAAAAATGAGCAGCGCGATTAGGAAGACTGTTTTTTTCATTATTTAACCCGTAGTGCATTATAAAAAAGGTTACTCATAATACGAAAATTTCGTATATTGTATTGATTATCAATCTAATACGTTATGAATAACCTAGATGCAATTTACGATTTTATTTTAAAGGAATTAAG